>NZ_JAUBWA010000020.1:0-68618 GCF_036702825.1 Microcoleus sp. A003_D6
TAATTCCGGCACTGTCTTCTCCATGTGCCTCACCTTATCAGATTTTTGGGGTTTTTGCTACCCCCGTGAACTTCTACGATTATTGTTTACCAAAATTGTTTGTAGTAAAGACTTTACTCCTTATTGACTATCAGCCAGAGAGAAAACAGAAGTCTTCACTACAAACTTACTTAGCTGGGCCCACAGCCTCGATCGCAGCTTCAAGAGCGATCGATACATGAGTCCAATGAGTCCCCCCTTGACAAAAAGCCACATAGGGTTCCCGCAGCGGCCCGTCAGCCGAAAACTCCGACGTACTCCCATCAATAAAAGTCCCCCCAGCCATCACCAACTGACTTTCATACCCGTGCATCGGAGCCGGCACCGGATCTAAATAAGAACCGACAGGGGAATTTTGCTGAACAGCCCGACAAAAAGCAATTAACTTATCAGCAGAACCGAATTCGATCGCCTGAATCACATCTCGTCTTCTAGCCAAAGGCATAGGATTCACTCGATAACCCAACTTATAAAAAACATAAGCCGTCAAATGATTGCCCTTCATCGCCTCCCCCACACAACCGGGAGCCATAAACAAACCCTGAAACAGCAACCGATTCAAATCAAAAGTTGCACCGCCGCTGCTGCCAATTCCTGGTGCCGTCAAGCGACAAGTTGCGGCCTCTACCAAATCGGCCCTCCCGGCCACGTAACCGCCAGCAGGGACGATCGTACCCCCCGGATTTTTAATCAAAGAACCGGCCATCAGATCCGCACCGACAGCAGTAGGTTCGCAATCATCAACAAACTCTCCGTAACAATTATCGACAAAGCAAATTGTGCTAGGATTCTGATGTTTGACTATCGCGACGATTTTTTCAATCTCAGAAATAGACAAACTCGATCGCCAAGAATAACCGCAAGAGCGCTGGATAAAAACCAGGCGAGTTTTCGCAGAAATAGCAGAGCTCAGTGCCTGCCAATCCACACTTCCTTCCCGAGTTAGAGGCAACTCACGGTAAAGGATGCCAAACTCAATTAGCGAACCTTGACCTTGCCCCCGCAAGCCGATGACCTCTTCTAAAGTATCGTAGGGAGAACCAGCCACTGCCAACATTTCGTCACCAGGACGCAGGATGCCAAAAAGAGCACAGGCGATCGCGTGAGTACCCGAAACAAACTGTACCCGGACAGCAGCGGCCTCTGCGCCTACTACTTCGGCAAACACCCCGTCCAAAGTCTCTCGACCCAAATCGTCGTGGCCGTAACCCGTAACCCCTGCAAAATGGTGGACTCCAACCCGGTGGCTGCGAAAAGCTTTTAAGACTCGTTGAAGATTTTGCTTGACTGTCGCGTCAATACCAGAAAAAATCTGAAAGAGTGCCTGTTCTGCTTCCTGTAGCCGTGAAACGCTATTCATCTATACCTCGCTCACCACTTGCGTGCGCGCTGTTCATTATGGCGTAGATTGGGCCCTTAGTTTGTAAACAAAATATATTCATGACGATTGCAACTTCCAAAAAAACTTCCCCTGATTGGCCTGTCATAGGCTTTATGGCCTTTCTCCATATCGGCGCTTTATTTGCATTGCTGCCGGCTAATTTTAGCTGGTCTGCGATCGGGCTAGCAGTATTCCTGCATTGGGTAACAGGTGGTTTAGGAATTACTCTCGGATTTCACCGTCTCGTCACCCACCGCAGTTTCCAAACTCCCAAATGGCTCGAATACTTCCTAGTGATTTGCGGTACCCTTTCCTGCGAAGGCGGTCCGATCGACTGGGTAGGAATGCACCGGTTACACCACATACATTCCGACACCGAAGAAGATCCCCACGATTCTAATCAAGGCTTCTGGTGGAGCCACATGGGTTGGATGATCTCAGATTTGCCGATGAGAGTTCAAATCCCCCGCTTTACCAAAGACATCGGCGACGACCCAGTATACAAGTTTCTCCAAGCATATTTTATACCCATCCAAGTTGTCTTCGGTGTGTTGCTTTATTTATTAGGCGGCTGGTCTTTCGTGGTTTGGGGCGTGTTTATGCGGATTGTAGTGGTATTCCACTGCACTTGGCTGGTGAACAGCGCTACTCACAAATTCGGCTACCGCACCTACGAGTCGGGCGATCGATCGACCAACTGCTGGTGGGTGGCTCTGCTCACCTACGGCGAAGGCTGGCACAACAACCACCACGCCTTTCAATACTCGGCTCGCCACGGTCTCCAATGGTGGGAAATCGACTTCACTTGGATGACTATTCAACTGCTGCAATCGCTGGGTTTGGCAACCAAAGTGAAATTAGCAGAAAAATAGCGAGTTGGGCTTTTATAGCATTGGGCCTTGGTTATTCGTTATTGGCAGTTAGAACAACAAATAACAATTAACCACTGCCAACGGTTAACTGCTTTCCTGACTTTCACAGCCAGTTTTTGCGATCGGGTTTGGGTTTGGGTTGAGCCGAGATTGAATCGTCTTGTGCGATCGACCCAACCAAATCCCGAATCAGTTATAATAGAGTTGGGAACAAAAAATTTTGGATCTCAAAATAAAACGGTAAATCTTTTTCAATTCCGATCGAAAATCTATCATTCATTTTTTATTAGTTTGGTCAAGTGTGCAGCAAAACAGTTCACTACTAAATCCAAACTATTATGCGTGAATCCAGCTCAGCATCTAACCAGAAATCAAAAATAGAATGACAATTGCAACGCAAAACAAACTCCAATACAATTGGGCGCACATTATTGCTTTAGGCGGAGTTCACATCGGCGCTTTATTCGCCCTGCTTCCGAGTAACTTCAATTGGACAGCAGTTGGTTTAACTGTATTCATGCACTGGATAACAGGCGGTTTGGGAATAACTCTGGGATGGCATCGCCTGCTCACCCACCGCAGTTTTCAGACACCAAAATTCGTCGAATATTTCCTAGCTTTTTGCGGAGCTCTTGCCTGTCAAGGAGGTATAATTCATTGGGTGGGGCTGCACCGCTTGCACCACACTAACTCAGACCAAAATGAGCTCGACCCTCACAATGCCCAGCAAGGTTTCTGGTGGAGTCACCTAGGTTGGATGTTTTATAAAGGCCCCGCTCACGATGAGATTCCCCGCTGCACAAAAGACATTTCGAGCGACCCATTTTACCAATTTTTGCAAAACTACTTTCTCCCCATCCAAATCGCATTTGGTGTCTTGCTCTACTTAGCAGCCGGCTGGTCTTTTGTAGTTTGGGTAATTTTTGTCCGCTTAGTTTTCGTGTATCACTGCACCTGGTTTGTAAACAGCGCCACTCACAAATTTGGCTACCGCACTTACGAAACAAAGGATAGTTCTACTAACTGTTGGTGGGTTGCGGTTTTGACTTACGGCGAAGGCTGGCACAACAACCACCACGCTTATCAATACTCTGCCCGTCACGGGATGGCATGGTGGGAATTTGACTTTACTTGGATGACAATTCAAGTCTTGGAAGCACTCGGTTTGGCTACTAAGGTGAAATTACCAGCAAAATAGCAGCAAAGCAATTCAGTCTTGGACGCAGAACATCTGTAGGGGGCGCCGAGGCGCCCCTTACCGCTTCAGAAACCCGGTTTATTTGAGAAACCGGGTTTTTTGGTGACTAATAACCAATGACCAATGACTAATGACTAATGACTAATGAGCCCGTTTTTGTTCGTCCCGGCCGCGCAAATATTCCGCTAAAAACGCCAATCCTCCCGAACCTACTATCAACAGCACGCTCAGAGCATTAATATCAGGTTTTACCCCAGTCCGAATCCGGCTAAAAATTTCCATCGGCAGAGTTGTAGTCCCGCTACCTGCGGTAAAACTCGCAATCAAAAAATCGTCCATACTGAGGACAAAAGACAGGAGACAACCCGAAACAATTCCGGGGATTAATTGAGGTAGCAAAACCTGAATAAAAGCTTCAACAGGCGTTGCACCCAAATCCAAGGCAGCCTCTTCTAAATACGGGTTTAAATCTGCCAATCTAGTAGAAACAGCTAGAGCGATGTAAGCCAGACAAAACACAACGTGAGCGGCGACAATTGTCCACAAACTCAGAGGAATAGCCAGCGCCGCTAAAAATACCAGAGTAGCAACGGCGCTAGCAATATCTGGAATAATAATCGGCAAATAGGAAACTCCCTGATATAAGTTTTTGCCTGGAAAGCGGTAGCGGGCTAAACCCACGGCCATCAAAGTGCCGAGTACAGCCGAGATGGCAACTGCACAAACAGCTACTGTTAAGCTGTTTCTCAGAGCAATCAAAATCCGCGTATCGCTAAATAATTTAACGTACCAATCTAAGGTAAATCCTTCCCAGCCGGCGCTAAAACGCGATTTGTTAAAGCTGTAAAATGTGAGTACCAAGATGGGCAGGTACATATAAAAAAACATCAAAAGGGCAAATATTACCTGCCAAGAAATCTTAAATTTAGGTTTTAAGTACATATCGGCTTGTATTTCCTCCTGTGGATTGTCGGCAGTATTTTCCATATCTTGGAAATTGGTAATAGGTAATTGGTAATTGGTTATTGGTTATTGGAACTGTCAACTGTCAACTGTCAACTGTCAACTGACTAAATTGCATTACGATCGCCATATTTGAGCAAAAGTGCAATTCCGATACTCACTGCAAAAATTAATACCATACTCAGAGCCGAACCCAGCCCCCAATTCTGAGTCGCCCCCAAAAACTGATTGTAAATTAAACGAGCCGCCGTCATGCTGGAAGCTCCGCCGAGCAACTCCGGATCGACAAAATCGCCCAAACAGCTAATAAATACTAGCAAAGAACCCGCAGCAATTCCCGGCATCGTCTGAGGTACTGTCACCTGCCAAAAAGTTTCCACCGGATTCGCCCCCAAATCCTGAGATGCTTCTAGCAACCTGCGGTCTAGCTTTTCCAAAGAAGCGTAGAGAATTGTCACGATATAAGGCAAATAGCTGTAAGCCATGCCGATTAGAACTGCGGAACTTTGATTGAGCAATTCTAGAGGAGGAATGCCCAAAAGTCCCAGCAGCGAGTTGAGAACCCCCGTAGGACGCAGAATTGTAATCCAAGCGTACGATCGCAAAAGCGAAGAAGTCCACAGCGGCAAAACAAACCCTAACAACGTTAAATTCCGCCACTTGGGCGAGACATTGAGGGCGATCCAGTAAGCGACGGGAAATCCCAGCAGCAAACACAGAATAGTCGTTCCCGTTGCGAAAAAGAGCGATCGACCCATCACCTGCAAATTCAGCGGTTCAAACACTCGCAGGTAATTGCCGATTCCCGAAGGATTTACCAAATCTCCCGGCTTAATATTCGGCACCAAACTAAGCTGAAAAATCACCAGAGTTGGTATTACTAATAATAAAATTAGGAACAAGCCAGAAGGGCCCAGCAATGCCAGTGGCCCCGTCCACGACGACCAGCGAGAAACAGTTTCAGCCTTCGAGGGAGAACTGGGAGGAAGAGGAGGGGGTGCTTGAGTAGAAACAGCCATAAATAAATAGTTTTGAGTTTTGAGTTTGGATTTGTAAGGGCGGGTTTCACCAACAATCTATGCGTAAAATAAACAATCTCATAAACCCGCCCCCACCCCAGGGTAAATCGAAATCTACATGAAATTTCTGGCAAAAATAAGATTAACCGCTGGTTAATTTAGTCCAATAGCGATCGTACACGTCTATAAATTTTCCTACCGGAGCAACACCTTCGCAATTTTTCAAAGTAGCCTCTGAAGGGAAAAGAATTTCATTTTCCCGCACTTCCGGCGTCAGCAAACTAAAAGCATCTTCCGAAGGAGTTGAGAAACTGAGCCGTTCTACTAAAGAAGCAGCGACATCCCCTTGCAGCATAAAGTTGATCCACTTATAAGCAGCTTCGGGATTGGGAGCACCTTTAGGAATTACTAAAGTGTCAGTCCACAGAGAAGAACCGCTTTTTGGCACAACATAGCGCAATTTGTCATTATCTGGAATTACCTCATTAGCATCAGAAGAATAACACATGGCTACCTTCAAATCTCCCGTCAGCATTTGCGGCCGCCAAGCATCAGTGGTAAAAGATGCGATCGCCGGTTTTAACTCCACCAACTTTTCGTAAGCTTTTTTCACTTGCTCTGGGTTGGTAGAATTGAGAGAATAACCCTGCATCCGCAACGCTGCACCCATCACTTCTCGAACATCATTAGCCAGAGTCATTCGCCTTGTCAACTCCTGTTTGTGTTTCCACAAATAGTCCCAATCTTCGGGAGGTTCTTTGAGCTGTTCGCTGTTGTAAATTAAGCCTGTGGTTCCCCAACTCAAAGGTACGCTGTAGCGGTTTCCTGGGTCATATACGGGGTTTTGGAACTGTTTTTTGAGTCGATCGATCCCTCCCAAAATCGAGTGGTCTAATTGACTCAACAGCCCCAGTTCCTTCATCTGAATCACCATGTAGTCAGACGGGTAAATGATGCTGTAGGCGCGGCCGCCGCCAGCTTGAACTCTAGCCAGCATCGCCTCATTGGAGTCAAATACGTCTGCAACGACGCGGATGCCCGTTTTTTCGGCAAAGCGATCGAGCAGGGCTGTATCGGTATAGCCTGCCCAAGTGTAGATGAAAAGTTGGTCGGCAGCACCTTTGACGGGAGGAGCAGATTGCACGTCTGCAAGACGCCAGCCGCAGCTCGAAAGAGCTAACCCGGAAATTGTCGCCGCCGAATTTTTTAGGAACTGACGGCGTGTAGAATTAGCCCTGGAAAACCTGGAAATTGGTAAGTTAGTCGGAGGCACAGTTCTATTTTAGATTTTAGATTTGGGATTTGGGAATTAGCTGATTTTAGATTTTCGAGCAAACGCAGATCAACGCAGATTAATACTGATGCTATGAGATGCTGGTTAGTTTTGTCCAGTAGCGATCGTAGACGTCGATGAATTTTCCTACTGGAGCAACACCTTCGCAATTTTTCAAAATAGCTTCCGAGGGGAAAAGAATTGAATTTTCTCTAACTTCCGGCGACAATAAACTAAAAGCATCTTCCGAAGGAGTTGCAAAACTGAGCCGTTCGACTAGGGAAGCGGCAACATCTGCTTGCAGCATAAAGTTAATCCATTTATAAGCTGCTTCGGGATTCGGAGCACCTTTAGGAATTACTAAAGTGTCAGCCCATACGGCAGAACCGCTGCTTGGCACAACGTAGCGCAATTTGTCATTATCTGGAATTACTTCATTGGCATCAGAAGAGTAACACATGGCTAGTTTCAAATCTCCCGTCAGAATTTGCGGTCGCCAAGCATCTGTGGTAAAAGAGGCGATCGACGGTTTTAACTCTACCAACTTTTCGTAAGCTTTTTTGACTTGCTCTGGGTTCGTAGAATTCAGGGAATAGCCCAGCATCCGCAACGCAGCGCCCATGACTTCTCGAACATCACTGGCTAGCGTCATTCGGTTTTTCAACTCCTGTTTGTGTTTCCACAAATAACTCCAATCTTCGGGAGCTTCTTTAAGCTGTTCGCTGTTGTAAATCAATCCTGTTGTCCCCCAACTAAAAGGCACGCTGTAGCGGTTTCCTGGGTCATAGACAGGGTTTTGGAACTGTTTTTTGAGCCGATCGAGTCCGCCTAAAATCGAGCGATCTAATTGATCCAGCAGCCCGAGTTTTTTCATCTGCACCACCGTGTAATCGGAGAGGTACATGATGCTGTAGGCCCGGCCACCGGCTTGAACTCTCGCCAGAATCTCTTCGGGGGAGCTACTAAACACGTCGGCCACTACGCGAATGCCCGTTTTTTCGGCAAAGCGATCGAGCAAAGCCTTATCGGTATAGCCTGCCCAAGTATAGATGAAAAGTTGGTCGGCATTACCTTTGACGGGAGGGGCAGATTGTACGTCTGCAAGTCGCCAGCCACAACTCGAAACAGCTAACCCGGAAATTGTCGCCGCCGAATTTTGTAGGAACTGACGGCGTGTAGAATTAGCCCTGGAAAACCTGGAAATTGGTAAGTTAGTCGGAGGCACAGATTCAAAAATTGGTAATTTGTTATTTGTTATTTGTTATTTGTTATTGGAACTAACAACTGACAACTAACAACTGACAACTAACAACTGACAACTGACAACTGACAACTGACTAATTATCCCCGATCGCCCAAAGCGAGACAATCAGTAGTCTCCCAGTAAGCATAAATCGGCGTGTGCGGGTCTGGGAAAGAGCCGCCGTTATTTGGCTGGCGCACCGTAATTTTATCGCCCGACGCCAACTCAACCACGTAATGAACGTGCGTGCCCATGTACATAGTATTTTTGAGCCGCCCTTCAAAACAGTTAACCGAAACTTCCGGCTGGTAGAGATTCAAATATACTTTTTCGGGCCGAACGCTGACCACAACAGAGTCGCCGGTAACGCCGCTCCACATATCCGACTGCTGAACGATGATTTTCAGATTGGCTGATGTGCGAACTGTGAGAGTCGATCGGTCGATCGACTCCACCGTACCAGAAAACAAATTCGTATCGCCAATAAAATCCGCCACAAAAGCCGTCTGCGGGCATTCATAAATTTCTTCAGGAGAGCCAATTTGCTCGATCCTGCCCTCGTGCATCACCGCAATCCGGTCAGAAAGACTCATCGCCTCTTCTTGGTCGTGAGTCACCATCACAAAAGTCAAACCCAATTCTTGATGCAAATTCGACAGTTCCAACTGCATCTGCTTCCGCAACTTCAAATCCAGAGCACCCAGGGGCTCGTCCAGCAGCAGAACCGCCGGTCGATTTACCAGAGCTCTCGCCAAAGCCACCCGCTGCTGCTGGCCGCCCGACATTTGACCGGGAAACCTGTTGGCGAAAGATTCCATTTTCACCAATTGCAAAACTTCCCGTACCCGTTCTTCAATTTCCGCTTTCCCCAGCTTTTTGATCCGCAATCCAAAAGCGATGTTGTCCCAGACATTCATGTGTCCGAACAAAGCGTAGCTTTGAAACACGGTATTTACCGGACGGCGGTAAGCTGGAGTGTTGGTCATCGACTGGCCGCGAATCATCAATTCGCCCGCTGAGGGAGTCTCGAACCCAGCGATTAACCGCAGCGTCGTAGTCTTGCCGCAGCCGCTAGGCCCGAGGATGCTAAAAAATTCTCCCTGATGGATGTTGAGGTCTACTCCGCGGACTGCGGTTTCGCCGTTAAATACCTTGAAGACCTTGCGGAGTTCAACGTCAAGCGCTGTATCCGCTGCTGTCGTACCTTGGTTGAGTGCTGTCTGAAACATATTCGCCCTTTCCTGGGGTTAATGCACGCTGCTTAAATACAGTTTAAGTTTAGACTTTTCTGTATTTTAGGTGAGGAATGTTGGAAGTAACAGGTTTTGGGATTGGTTCTTTAAATTCTATCCCAGAGTGCACCATTGTCAGCAACAGGCAAGATGCCTGTTCCACAATAAAATTCACTCTTTGTGGAACAGGCATCTTGCCTGTTCATAAAAGGCTTATTGAGAATGGTGCAACATCTCAGATCGACCGATTATCTATTTATTCTCAGGACTTGGCGTGGGAGATGGTTTTTGCAGTTTGTCTGTTTTGGGTTCTTCTGCTTTTTTCCACTCTGACAAAGGTCGCTGAGTGGCATTTTTAAAGTCAAAAGGTACTAGCAGCACGGGCAAATTTTGGGCTAAATTTTGAGGGGGCGCTTCCGCCGGATTGGCTTGAGCGTACAAGAAGCGGCCGCTAAAGTCTGTTTTCCCTAAAACTAGGCGGTGAGTTTCCTGGTTGTCCAGCTTTACTGTGACTGTAGCTTGGGGTTGGTCGAGACCGAATTCTGGCAGTTGAGCGGCAGTAATATTAATCGTGCGATCGCTCTTTCCTGTTGCCAGCCTGTCTAGCAAAAAATCCACAGATGCCTGACTTGCGTGTGCTTGCACTGGCAATTTCATTTCCCAGCTAGACTTGCCTCCTTTTGTAGCATAAACTCGCTCAAAAGTCAAGATTTTTTCGGGAGTTTTCACTGTAAAGAATTGTACGCGATCGGACTTGAAAGCAAAAATTTTCTGTTTTTCTTCCTTAGCGGCTTCCTGTTTAGGAGACACTTGCATCTCGAACAAAGCAACCAACCCAGCCATGCTAAGCGCGACAGCTATCAATACTAATGTATTTTTCTGCAATTTCATAAGTAGAAGGAAGAAGGAAGAAGGAAGAGGGAAGAAGGAAGAGGGAAGAAGGAAGAAGGAAGAAGATATACACAGAAAGCTTTTTAGCGATCCATATTTTACGCTTAATTAGGTGGATTTACTTAATAACGGGTAATTGGGAATTGGGAATTGGGAATTGGGAATTGGGAATGGGTATAAAAACCAGAAATAGGCAAAGGGATAATCTTATTTTTGTCCTTCTTCCCTCTTCCTTTTTCCCTCTTCCTTCTTCCCTCTTCCTTCTTCCTTCTTCCTTCGTAATTATCTTCTCTTCCACCAGATAGCGCCGCCAATTCCCAGTCCGAGTAAAGGCCAAATTAGCCAAGCTAAAACCAGCAATCCTACTTGGACGACCGTCATGTTAATGCGGCGGTTGGTAGCTTTTTTCGGACTGATAGAAAAGCTTTGCTGGTCTGGTTTACTCAACCAACTAACCGAGTTGAGAAACACGTCGCTATTGAGTTGTTGGTCAAACCAACCGTTGGTAATAAATTGAGATGTGCCAATTACTATCATTCGGGCTGTTTTTCTAGGAGTTGAAGGCGCTGAAGGAGTTGACTTTGGACTGGAAGATGTTGTGGGAGATGCTGTGGGAGATGTTTCTGGTGTCGGTGTGGGAGATGTTGTGGGAGATGTTTCTGGTGTTGGCGAACTTTCTGGAGATGCTGCGGGTGTTGGCGAAGTCGTCGGTAATGCAGGAGGCGTAGCTTCTTGCGAAACAATTACCGAGTAGCTGATTGGGGAAGCTGTCGGCGAAGTGGTTGGCGATGGCGAAGTTGTTGGCGAAGTTGTCGGGGATGGCGAAGTTGTTGGCGAAGTTGTTGGCGAAGTTGTTGGTGAAGTTGTCGGCGAAGTTGTCGGCGAAGTTGTTGGCGATGGCGAAGTTGTCGGGGATGGCGAAGTTGTCGGGGATGGCGAAGTTGTCGGCGAAGTTGTCGGGGATGGCGAAGTTGTCGGCGAAGTTGTTGGCGAAGTTGTCGGCGATGGCGAAGTTGTCGGCGAAGTTGTCGGCGAAGTTGTCGGCGAAGTTGTCGGCGAAGTTGTCGGCGAAGTTGTCGGCGATGGCGAAGTTGTCGGCGATGGCGAAGTTGTCGGCGATGGCGCAGTTGTCGGCGATGGCGCAGTGGTGTCAGTGGCCGATCGAACTAAAGCTACACCTAATAATAGCGGGCCTTGTCGATCGGTCTTCTGATCGAACTCCAATTTTCTCGTCGTCAAATCGCTTTCCGCCCAACTTTCCTGACTCGTCCAAATCAGCGGTTTTTCCTCTATCCCTTTTACTGGCGAGGTTTCCAAAGCACGCGCAAACGGATAAAATGAAATACCGCTGCCAAAACTTTGAGTAATCGGATGTTCGCCGTAACGCCTGACTGTGGGAACCGTAGGGCCGAGGCCAAATCTTTGACCAGTACCCGAAGCATCAATGGCCAAACGGGTGTCTAGTTTGACCCCCCATTCTTGCAGCAGTTTGTCCAATCCCGTATCAATTGCCGGGTCTACCATTAACAATAAACTGCCGCCGCGATCGAGATAAGCTGTTAGTGCTTTGATTTCTGCATCGGAAAACGGTTTTTCCAACCCGGGAACGATTAAAGCATCTGCATCTTCTGGCACTTCTTTGCGTTCGGTCAAATTCAGCGTTTGAGCGTTGTAGTATTTATCTTTAAGAGCTTTTTCAGCTTGCTGAATTCCGCCTTGACCTTCCTTTAGCGGGCGGGCTCCTTGGCCTTGCAAAAAGTAAACTGTAGCAACGCGAGTGTTCAGGATTTCTTCTAAGCCATTGGTCAGTTTTATCTCTGAAAGACCTTGATTCGGGTCGCTACCAAAAGCAGTGCCGCCTTTTTGCAGAACTTGTTTTTTGTCGCCGGATTGCAGGTAAACTTCTCCGATGCTGGTAATGCTAAATTCCCGGGCTTTTCCCGGTTGGGCCAGCGGGTCTACAAACTCGAATTGGAACTTTTCGCCTCCCTCGCGTTTGTAACTTTGCAGCAATTCTTTAATTTGGGGATTTTGGGTGGGGTCAAACACCCAAACTTTAACTGTTTGTTGCAAATTTCGCAGTATTTGTTGAGTCTGGGGGGCGAGGGTAAATTGTTGACTTTCGGTTAAGTCGATGCGGACGGGATAGCGAAAAGCTATGAAGTTAATTACTCCGAGAATCACAAAGACGGCGGTGGTAGCAATCAGGGCGTTGGTACTGGCTTGAGTGGAACGCCGCCCCCAAAAGCTTTGTTCGTAACTCAAATATAGCAGCCAAAGTGCGATCGTTACTGCTCCGGCAATAACTAAACCGACTGTCAGGGGTTCCCATACTCCGGATACAAGCGCTGCTGTTACCCCCGCTGCGATGAGGAGGGGGCCCAGCAAAAAAACGTATTTCCAATTTGTTTTGCTAATTTTCATAACGTAAATATTGAGTGAGAAAATTCCGGTTCGAGAATGTTATTCTATATCGCATTAGCCTGCAACCATGCTGTTAAATCTGACTGATGGTTGAAATCCAGCACGGCATCTCCTAGTTCTTCTAATTCCTGTAGGCCTAATTGACGGATGCAGTTTTCAGTTTCCGGTTGTATTGTGCCTAAGCGCTTCACTAGCTGACGCAATATTAACGATAGTTGAGCGGCTTTTGTCACCTGTTCTCTTGCTACATCTATGGCAATATGCTGGTCTTGAATCCACATTTCTTGCTTCTGCAATTCATTTAATTCTTGCTTAGTGAAGTTATCCTCGTTGGCAATTCTCAAAGCTTTCTGAATTTCTGGAACTGCACTAAGTGTTTGTGGTACTGTCTCCAGAGTGCTGGTATTTTTGATGAAGTAAATCCATTGGTCGGCTGGTGTTTCTAATTGTGCTAATTCTTTGCTAAATTTTGGCAGTTCGATAAATACTAATTCTATTTCAGTATCTGGAGAATCAAACTGTTGCTCTTTTTCTTTGAAAACAAATCGCGACAGAAATTCGGGCTGATTGTCAAACATTTCAAAATCGGCGATTTTTAATGAAGTTACTGTTTTTAGTCTTTCATAGCGTTCTTCTCCTGTTAATTGCAGGCTGTAGCTTTTGGCAGCGTTGTACAAAACTCTGTTCCCAAAGAAAGGCACGTTGATCAGTTGAATTTCAACGAGGGCGATTCTGCCACCGTTAATTGTGGCTTTGACATCTAGGTGCGTGTCTTGGGCTCCGAAAGTTTGATTTCCTGGTTGGGAGTCGATTATTTCTAAGTCTTCGATGACCGGTTGTGCTTCATAAAGGATGGCGTTTAAAAAATTAATCAGGATGTCTTTGCTGTCGCTGGAACCAAATATTTTTTTGAACGCAAAGTCGATTTTTGGATTGATAAATTTCATTGTTTTAAGCAATTAGTGGAATAACTAACATTAATTGGAAATTGGGAATTGGGAATTGGGAATTGGGAATTGGGAATTGGGCATTGGGCATTGGGAATTGGGCATTGGGAATTGGGCATTGGGCATTGGTGGTGTCTCCTTTAATGTGCAACTCTCCAAATCTTTTACTTTCCCACTCTTTTCTCTTTATTCCCCGATTACCTTCCCTAATGTTTTTAAGAACGCTGATATCGCAAGGCATCGATGGATTGGGCGGTCAGAAATACTCCTAAAATAATGTAACTGGCAAAGATAATTAAACTGCTGGTATCGAAAACTCCCTTGACAAGATTGGTGTAATTTGTTAGGAGCGATAAATGTCCTAATGCTGTTCCGAAGGGGCCACCGATGCCGACGGCGGCTGCATCGATCACCCAGAGAAATAATACTAGAGTGAAAGTGAGGATGGCGGATAAAATTGTGCTGTCGGTGAGGGAGGAAATAAACATTCCGAGGGATAATACTCCGGCTGCTAGTAAGATTAAGCCGCCGTGTCCTAGCAGGAGGACGCCTGGGGGTACGGGTGGGGTTGAGGAACTGAGGGCGATCGCCTCGCAGAAGAGCAGGGGCAGCAACATTGTGGTATAAAATGTTAAGACGCCGAGGAGTTTGCCGGTAGCAACTGCCCAGTTTGTTAAGGGCGATGTGGCTAAAAGTTCTAAGGTGCCGCGCTTGCGTTCTTCTGCGTAAAGTCCCATTGAAAGTGCGGGCAATACGAACAGTGAAAGGGAACCCATTATTCGCAGGAAGAGTTGCAGGAATTCGTAGGCTACGTCGATGGGAGGTTCGGTAATTCCTGCTTGGTCTCGCTGGGCGATTTGGGGAATTAACCCGTCGGGGGCGAGGAGTATTGCTATTAAAAAGTAGCCGGTGATCAGCCAAAAGACTGCGGCGATGGCATATGCTAATGGCGAGGCAAAATAGCTTTGCAGTTCTTTGCGGTAAATTGCGACAATATTACTAATCATTGCTAACTTTTAAGAATTGGAAATGGGTAATTGGCTGTTGGTAATTGGTTCATTCTGAGTCGCCTGCGGGTGGTGTTTCGCTGTCGCTATCCTGTTGCTTTTTTTCTATTTGTCGCTTTCTGGTAACAGGTGGCTGTTCTGGTTGAGAATCGCTACTCGGTTGTGGCTTTTTTTTAAGTTGCCTATTTTTTACAACTGGTTGGGATTCTGGTTGAGAAGGTTGGCTAGACTCTGGTGTTTCGACAATGAGCAGATTTTCGACAACTGGTTCTGGTTGAGAAGGTTGGCTAGACTCTGGTGTTTCGACAATGAGCAGATTTTCGACAACTGGTTCTGGTTGAGAAGGTTGGCTAGACTCTGGTGTTTCAACAACGATCTGATTTTCGACAACTGGTTTTGGTTGAGGATGTTCGATCGACTCTGGTGTTTCAACAACGATCTGATTTTCGACAACTGGTTTTGGTTGAGGATGTTCGATCGACTCTGGTGTTTCGACAATGAGTAGATTTTCGACAACTGGTTTTGGTTGAGGATGTTCGATCGACTCTTGTTTTTCTACAATTTCCAGAAAATCTGCCACTGGTTGCATTTCTGGTTCTAAATCGCTTATTTCCTCTGATGTTTCTGCAAGTGGTTGGGATTCAGGTTGAGAATAGTCGATCGACTCTTGCCTTTCGACAACTTGCAGATTTTCTAAAACTGGTTCTGGTTGATGATGCTCGATCGACTCTACTGTTTCTACAACTTGCAGATTTTCAACCACTGGTTCTGGTTGATGATGCTCGATCGACTCTTGCCTTTCGACAACTTGCAGATTTTCAACCACTGGTTCTGGTTCATGATGCTCGATCGACTCTACTGTTTCTGCAAGTTCTAGATTTTCGACAACTGGTTCTGGTTGATGATGCTCGATCGACTCTACTGTTTCTGCAACTTGCAGATTTTCTAAAACTGGTTCTGGTTGATGATGCTCGATCGACTCTACTGTTTCTGCAACTTGTAGATTTTCGACAACTGGTTCTGGTTCATGATGCTCGATCGACTCTACGGTTTCTGCAACTTGTAGATTTTCGACAACTGGTTCTGGTTCATGATGCTCGATCGACTCTTGCCTTTCGACAACTTGCAGATTTTCAACCACTGGTTCTGACTGAAAATTCTCGATCGACTCTACTGTTTCTACAACTTGCAGATTTTCAACCACTGGTTCTGACTGAAAATTCTCGATCGACTCTACGGTTTCTGCAACTTCTAGATTTTCGACAATCGGTTCTGGTTCATGATGCTCGATCGACTCTTGCCTTTCGACAACTTGCAGATTTTCAACAACTGGTTCTGACTGAGAAATCTCGATCGACTCTACGGTTTCTACAACTGGTTGGGCTGGTGGTGGAGAATGCTCGATCGACTCTACGGTTTCTACAACTGGTTGGGCTGGTGGTTGATGATGCTCGATCGACTCTACTGTTTCTGCAACTTCTAGATTTTCGACAACTGGTTCGGGTTGAGAATGTGCGATCGAATCTACGGTTTCTGCAACCGGTTCGGAAGTTGAATAAGAATCGCTAATGACCTCTGGTATTTCTGCAACTTCCAGATTTTCTGCGACTTCAGGTTCGGTCTCAATTAAAACATCTCCCTGTTTCTTTTCAGTCGCTGTCAACCTTAAAAACACATCTTCCAGAGTAGCCCGATTGCGGCGCATTTCGCAGAGTCCGAATCCAGAGGCGATAATAGCTGCGGCAATTTCTCGTCCGGGTTCTATTTGCGGTTCGCACAAGGCCCGCAGGCGGTAGCGACTCGCTAAAAATTGCTGGTTTGGAATTAATTCGACCGATCGAACTCCCGGCAAATTTTCCAAAGAAGGTAGCAGCAGACTGTTTAGCAAATCCGCCTCGCCTTCAACTTCGAGCTCGTAACCCTCTCCGGCGGCCAACTCTCCCATCAAATGTTCGGGAGTACCCGCAGCGACGATTTTACCGCGATTGATGATGGTGACGCGGTTGCAAGTCATGCTGACTTCCGGCAGAATGTGGGTGGAAAGGATGATTGTGTGCTGGCCGCCAAGGCTTTTGATTAAATTGCGGACTTCGATGATTTGCCGGGGGTCGAGTCCGACGGTTGGTTCGTCTAAGATAATGACCGGCGGGTCGTGGACGATCGCTTGGGCGATACCGACGCGCTGCCGAAATCCTTTAGAAAGTTTGCGGATTAAAATTTTGCGTTTGTCAACCAAGCCGCAGCGTTCGATGGCTGAGGTGACTCTTCGCGCGCGATCGCCCGCCGATACTTGCTTGATCCGCGCCACAAAAAACAGAAACCCTTCCACAGTCATTTCTGGATACAGCGGCGGGTTTTCCGGCAGATAGCCGATGCGCTGTCTGACTCCCATCGAGTTTTCGTGAACGTCGAGGCCGGCGATGCGGGCCGTACCGCTGGATGCAGGCAAATATCCCGACAAAATCCGCATGGTTGTGGTTTTGCCGGCACCGTTGGGCCCCAAAAACCCGAGAATTTCTCCTGATTCGACCGAAAAAGACACGTCCGCGATCGCTGCGGTCGAACCGTAAGTTTTGCTTAAGTGTTCTACTTCAATCATTTGTCAGAAGTCATGTGGATTTTAGATTTTAGATTTTAGATTTTAGATTGACTCCGCCGAGTGCAGAGTCCCCCCAGCACAGCGGGTCGATCGAATTTATGGCGAAATTTTTAATTTGATTTTGTCTTCCAGTGTAGTCTGGCAAGAACCAAATCTATCATAAGGGTCGATCGGACTTTGAAGCAAAATGCTAGGTAGTAGGGTGCGGCGCGCGGAAATGATTAGCCGATGTACATCGAATCGCTCCACCTGACGCACCCTACCAGTAGAGTCTGTGCCTAACCGAACGATCGACTAGCTGCCTTCGATGTTGTTAGGCGCTGTTTCTAGGTTGATATCGGCATTAAAAACAATCACAAATTGAGCATTGGGGATTAACTGCCGGACAATCCGCAGATAGCCGTCAGCATCGGAATGCCTGAAAAAGTGGGCTACAGTGATTCGCTGCATATTGGGAAGCAGGCGAACAACCAACCACCTGTTAAGGCGCTGTTTGTAAGGCATAATTAAATTTGTCTCCATTCAAGTGTTGGAGCCAAAGCCAGTTCAATGCTTGTCGAGGGCGGGAACTGGCTTTTGACCGTTGTTAGACTTTGTGTCTATATCTAGATTAAGACACGAACTACATATAGTCAACTGAATAAAGAGAATAAACCTGAGATGTTGCACCATTCTCAAGAACGGGCAAGATGCCCGTTCCACAAAGAATGAGTTTTCTTGTGGAACAGGCATCTTGCCTGTTCCTAAACAAGTAATTGAGAATGGTGCAATATCTCAGATAAACTGAACTAAGTACGGGATAGATAATGACGCTGGGGCAAAAGCTAAGAGAAAGACGTGAAAGTCTAGGTTTGACTCGAATACAAGTGGCAAGAGCGTGTAATGTGGTGGAATCCACAGTCATCAACTGGGAGACTGACAGACACGTACCCAAGCTATACCCAGCACAGATGAAAGCCCTGTGCGACTTATTGAAGTTCTCGATCGAAGATTTAGTAGTTTAGCTTCGGGAATTAAGATAAAGTAGGTTGGACGATCGCGCTTTTTTGCAGAGAGGGCGATCGCTTTCTATGTGGATTACTGCTGCTGAAATTGAGCCAACAACCAAGCCCCTACCTGTGCTTGATCTTCAGTGCGACTCCGCCGCAAAGCCTCTTCCAACACAGCAATAGTTAATCCCGGCAAAACTTCCGATTGAACGAGCCGCCGACTGCCATTATCAGCAATAATAGCAAAGGCAATAATTTGAGATTTCTGCACGTCTACTACCCAATATTCAGCGACTTTTAGCTCTTCGTAAAGCAACCGTTTTTCACCAATATCATCAGCCAAAGTTGAGTCAGCAACTTCGATGACTAAATCTGGGGTGGAGTAACGTCAAGACTTGCGATCGAACTTCCACTCGGTGCTAATTGCGCTCTAGATCCAATGTAGTAAGATAAGTCTGGCTGAACTCTCGGACTCCTGTTTTCCGGTAGCTACATTTATTGAATCCATTAACAGCAATACCTTTAATAGTGCAAAATAAGTTAATTGCGAAAAGTGCGATCGCATTATCTCGTGAATGATCGGGCCCTACGGACATAGTTTCAATCCTCATTTGTCCGTTGCGGTAGTAGCATTTGGCTTTACTGTAAGCTGGGTCATCTGCAAGCGCGATGAATTCTTCCCATGTTGCTGCTACCCAGATATCAGTAGGTAATTTAGTCTTTAGTCCACTCATTTTTTGATCCCAAATATATCGATCGTATAACACCACTCAATCAAATGCAAACCCTGTTCTCTCTACTAGACCTCTTGCAAAAATAAATAGGACGGGCAAGATGCCCGTCCCACAAAAAAATAACTCTTGTGGGATGGGCATCTTGCCCGTCCCATCAATTGATGAAAAGGATTTTTGCAAGAGGTCTACTCCTCCTCTGCGCCCTCTGCGCCCTCTGCGGTTAAATCAAAAAAATCTCAACTCCTTTTCCAAATCTTAATTTCCCCCAACCAACCCGCACTAACAATAGTCTTCCCATCCGCGCTAATCGCCACAGCGCTAACGTAGCCAGCATGACCGCTCAAATTACCTCTCAATTCGCCCGATCGCACATCCCAAAGCCTGATACTCTTATCCCAACTCCCAGTAACCAGCGTAGTACCATCCCGACTGAAAGCCACAGACCAAACCCCGTCAGTATGCCCGCTTAAACGCCGAATTAATTGCCCGTTTCCAACATTCCACAACCCAACAGTGCCGTTGCTATTTCCCGCAGCTAAACTCTTGCCGTCGGGAGTAAAAGCTAGGGACAAAACAGACAAGTTCTTGCCACTAATCGTCCGAATTGCTTGACCGCTAGCTAAATTCCACAACCTAATTGAACCATCTTTGCTGCCGCTAGCTAAAGTTTTGTTGTCAGGACTGATAACAACAGCATTCACCAACCCAGAATGCCCGGTCAAAGTACGCAGCAAATCCCCCGTTTTAGCGTTCCAAATCTTAATCGTTTTGTCCCAACTGCCGCTGGCTACAAACTCGCCATCGGGACTGACGGCAACGCTCGAAACTGCACCGGAATGCCCGCTCAAAGTGCGTACAACCGCGCCAGTTTCTAAATTCCAAATTTTCACAGTTTTGTCGTCGCTACCGCTAGCTAACACTTTCCCGTCCGCACTCGCTGCCAGTGCGTTTACGGCTTCGGTGTGTCCTTGCAGGGTAGTTTTTAATTGCCCGCCGGGGAAATTCCAAACTGAGATTGTGCCGTTGCTATTTCCTGTGGTAAAATAAGCGGAAGCTAGGGCAAGGGAACTGACAACTTCCGAAGGCCCTTTGAGAGTATTTGTAGCCGCAAAGGCGATCGCACTTGCGGGCGTGCGGGGCGCATTATTAGCCGGATTTTTTGGGTTCTCGGCAGTAGGAGATTGGGGAACTACTGGCAGCGAAATAGTCGATCGCCATTTCATGAAAGTATTAATTTCTATCCCCGCCGCCACAATTTTATCGGAATTTTCCTCTAACCTGACAATGCCGTTAATTGCGACAACTCGCCCTGCATCATCGAGCACCGGGCCCCCACTCATGCCCGCTCTCACTAAGTTGTTGTAGACCAAAGTATAACCGTTCCAGGGAGTTTGGCGGCCGGTAAGCTGACCTTCCGTGGCGATGAAAATCGGCTGTCTCAAAGAACCCCCGGATATCGGCCAGCCGGCCACATAAGCCTTGTTTCCCTTAGTTGCTGCGGAATTGGCTAATTGAGCCAGGGGGTAGCTTTGAGTGCTGCTGAAGGGTACGATCGCCAAATCCGCACCGGGCATTCGCCGCACGAGGCTGTATGATACAGAGTGAGCTTGGCCGTCGGGAGTTACGACCTCGTAATCGCCTGGTTTATCGACAACGTGCCAGTTTGTGAGAATATAGTATGTGCTGCCTTGTTTTTCTAAAATTACTCCAGAACCGCCTTTTGGCCCCTGGATGCGAACAGTAATTTGTTGGGCAACGGTTTTAACTTTGTCGGCGGTTAATGCGAGGGCGATTTGAGGTGATGTGAGTGGGATGAGGGCGATCGAGCTTAGGGCGATCGCAGCACTCAAAATAGCCGGAATTGTTCTGCTGTAGTTCATTATTGTGTCAACTTAACATACCCACATATCAACCGACGGATAACTTTTCCGGTTTGTGGCATATTGACGGTTGAGAACGCCAAAACGCCTGCGCGATCGAACTTTCGACATTCGCACAAGCCTAAAAATATTTGACACAGCCCTCTGGCTAGCAGAAAAATTTAGAATCGGGAACCGCACCTAGACTCAACAATAGCAACTGGCTGATCTCTATTCTTTTCTCGGCAAATCAGAATTTGAGCCAAACGCTGCTCGGAATATGCCCCATTAGCCATCCAGCCGATAGGTGCGCCTGCGATCGCGCCAACTGCTAAACCAGTGATGAGGCTCCAAATAAGATGCTTTCGGGCGATCGGGTTTTGTTGCATAAAAATTTATCCTAAACACTTAGCCTTAGCTAAAATACCACAAATAAAATTTACTGTCTTCCTCCTATTTACTTATTTCCTAAGTAGTAACCCAGGATTAATGATAATTTTCTTCACAGTCCGCTTAACACAATCTCATGCGGCAATAATCAAGTATGCAAAATTAACAAAACCGATGGCAAGAAATATATGGCATTTAAACACTGGCACAAAGAATTAACAGAGGAAAATCTTCGAGAGCAAATAGCAAAAGCCAAACAAGTATGGAAACAAGCCGAGGCTACAGATCCCCGCGCCGAATCCGTGCAGTATAACCAGTCGGAAGATTTAATAGTTATCAAACTGAAAAACGGCGCTATTTTTTGTTTTCCGCCAAAGCTGGCACAAGGCTTAGAAGGTGCTTCAGCAGAAAAACTTGCTGATGTTTGGCTGCCTCCTTCCGGTAGCAGCGTACACTGGGAAAGCTTAGATGTTGATTTTGGCATTCCCGAACTTCTAGCAGGTATTTTTGGGACAAAATCTTGGATGGCTGATTAATTTCTTAGTCCGCGTAGGTGGACTTCGTTTTTGTAGTAGCGGTTTCAACCGCCGAGTAATTTCAAATCCCCGAATTTTTGGATAATTCGGGGATTTCGCATTCAATTTTATGCTAAATCAAACAGCAAAAATTCAGCATCTGCCGTAGCTTCAATCGCCAATTCAGACTCACCGCTAACCGCCGCAGCGTCGCCATTTTTCAAAGGCAAACCGTTGAGCAAAACCGAGCCGCGAGCAACTTGCACCCAAGCGTGACGATTTGGCTGCAAAGCATGAGAAACCCGCGAATCTTTATCCAAAACAGCCGCATACAAATCAACATCTTGATGCACTTTCACAGCACCATCTCTCGCATCTCGCGCCGCCACTAGGCGCAGTTTTCCTCGCCTTTCTGCTAGGGGAAACTCCCGCTGTTCGTAACTCGGCTGCAATCCCTTTGTATCTGGTAACAGCCAGATTTGCAGCAAATGAACCGGGTCTGTTTGCGAGTTATTGAACTCGCTGTGCTGGATACCAGTACCTGCACTCATCCGCTGTACTTCACCAGGTTTAATCACTGCACCAGTACCCAAACTGTCCTTGTGTTCTAATGCTCCTTCTAATACATAAGTAATGATTTCCATGTCACTGTGCCCGTGAGTGCCGAAACCTTTACCGGGGCTAACGAAATCCTCATTAATTACCCGCAAAGATCGAAAATTCATATAATTTGGATCGTAATAGTCGGCAAAAGAAAATGTGTGGTAACTGTCGAGCCAACCGCGATTAGCGTGTCCTCTTGCTTCACTTTTTCTGACGGTAATCATTTTCTGAATCCTCAGTGAAATTTATCGGGTATTTCTTTGATGTTTTTATTTTAAACCGAGTCAAGCTATTATGGATAGTACGCACTTAAAAGTGCGGTAGTTACCAAAAAGATACTATGCAAGTCCAAGAAGTAAAGGTCGATCGGGCAAATTGCCCTGTAGAACGAACTCTAGAGGTGATTGGCGGGCGCTGGAAGGTCTTAATTCTGCGGGAGTTGTTTCCAGGAGTAAAGCGTTTTAACGAGCTGCAACGAGCTGTCAACGGCATTACTCAGAAGATGCTGACGCAGCAACTGCGCGAAATGGAGTCAGACGCGATCGTGTACCGGGAAATTTACCTGCAAGTGCCGCCAAAAGTTGAATATTCGCTAACGCCTTTGGGCGAAAGTCTCAAACCGATTATTAATGCGATGCACGAATGGGGAATTCAGCATATTAGCGAAGATCGAGAATGAGCGGTTTCTAAATGTTTTTTTTCCGTCTTCCGACAGATTTCAAATTTTCAACCTGGTTCAACAATAATAATATGAACAACATAGAGCGTCTCGCCACCCTCAACCGCATCCGCAAACTCAGCCGCCTGATGGATACCGCCATTGGCATCCCCGGCACTAAATTTCGCATTGGTTTAGATCCCATTATCGGTTTAGTTCCGGGTGCTGGGGATATCGTAGATACCGCGTTTTCCGCATACCTAATTTACTTAGCAACTCAATTCAACCTTCCCCCAAAAACCCTAGGGAAAATGATTTACAATATCGGTCTAGAAGCGGTGGTTGGTTCAGTACCTTTAGTCGGAGATATCTTCGATGCTTTTTATAAATCAAACATGAGAAATCTGGCGCTTTTGGAAGCACACCTCGAAGAAGTTGAACCCGAACTAGCCGCAGTTGCAGAACCTATTCCTGAACCTATTAAATTGTAGGGCTGGTTTGAAAAACAATAATTGTAAATAACCAACAATCTCTCAAACCCGCCCCCATCAAACGAGAAATCCCGCGCCTATTTTTCGCATTTAAAATGTAGGGGCGGGTTCACAAACAATAATTGTAAATAACACACAATTTCTCAAACCCGCCCCCACCCAACGACAAATGCCCGCGCCTATTTTTGCATTTAATATAAATCAAGGTTGATGTGGATTATTTGTTAGGTGGGGGCGGGTTTCTTAGATTGTTCATAGCTGGCCGGTATTATTTGTAAAACCCGCCCCTACATTTTAATCATTGATGGCGTTTAACCGCTTCCACCAAAGCAATAACATCCGCTTCCAGAGTATTAAAAGCAGTTACCAGTCTCACAGTACATTCATCCCACCGATAAAACAGAAAACCCTCAGCTAAAACCGCTGCAATTACCGATTCTGGAAGTTGAATAAAAATCTCATTGGCTTCAACCCGATGGCAAAAGTTCGCTCCCTCAACTCCGGCCAAACCTTCGGCTAATCTGGCTGCCATATTATTTGCATGAGCCGCATTCTTCAGCCACAAATTATCCGTTATATACGCTTCCAACTGCGCCGACAAAAACCGCATTTTTGAGAAAAGATGCCCGCTGCGCTTGCGGTAAAAAGGGAAAGTCTTTGCTAATTCTTGATTAAAAAAAACCACCGCTTCCGCAGCCATCGCGCCGTTTTTTGTCGCTCCAAACGATAGAATATCGACACCAGCGCGCCAAGTCACATCCGCCGGAGAACAGCCAAGACTGACAACAGCATTTGCAAAGCGAGCTCCATCCATGTGCAGGTGCAAATTGTGGCGGCGAACCACTTCCGAAATCTGGGAAATTTCCGCTGGATTGTAGACTGTGCCGGCTTCCGTTGCTTGAGTGATGCTGACGGCGGCGGGCTGTACGTGATGGACGACACCTGCACCAGCGCGATCGAGTATTTTTCCTAAAGTTTCTGCCTCTATTTTAGCATGATTTCCTGTTACTGTCACTAACTTTGCACCGCCTGTAAAAAACTCCGGCGCGCCGCATTCATCTACATTAATATGAGATTCCGCGTGACAGTAAACAGCCCCGTAAGGAGGAGTCATAACCGCAAGGGCCAGAGCATTAGCAGCAGAACCTGTTGCTACAGGAAAAACACTCACCGATGTCTCAAACAAATCAGAAAATTTAACTTGCAAACGCTGTGTATATTCATCATCTCCGTAAGACATCACAGCACCGCAATTAGCCGCTGCAATCGCAGCCATAATCTCCGGCGAAACCCCGGTTGCATTGTCGCTACAAAAATTCATTAGAATAATTGGTAAATAGAATCTATAATATAACTCAACCCTCAGCAGTCAACACTCAAGCATTAAACCAAGAGGCAGAATTATGGCAGAATACCGTCAAATAGAATACCGTATCGGCAAAGACGGCAAAATTACCGAAACCGTCCTCAACGCCAGCGGTTCGAGTTGCACCGAAACCACCGCCGGAATTGAAAAAGCCCTCGGAAAAGTAGAATCTCAAGACTTGCTGCCAGAATACTACGAAGGCGAAGAAAATTTGGTCGTTGAACAAACGCAGACTTTAAAACAAGTTTAGAAGAGTTAAAGATGTTTGATCTTCTCGGTGCAACAGTTGATGTAACAACACTGCCTGCCTTCAGCTTCGCGCTGGCTATCGGGGGCATTTTTCTAATTTTAATCTACCTTTATGCTGCATCTGAGGCGGGAGATGCGATCGAGTTTAAGTACGATACAATTCTGCGGGAACGCATGAATCAGCTAGACATTCTCGATTGGCAAGACTTAGGGGAAAAAGCAGGCTTAAGTCGCTTTGGGGTGCGCTTAGTGCGGCAGGGAGACGTGGGAAAACTCACGCTAGACCAACTGAGGCGGCTGGCAACAGTGCTGAATTTGAATTTCCAAGAGTTCGATCGCACTTTGCTCGCACTGCCAATATCGGCTACAATCACAACTAATCCAACCGAAATAGAAGAATTGAGGCAGCAGTGTTTCCGGCTGCGATCAGAATTGCAGCAGCAAAAAGCTCAACTAACTGCCGATTTTCGCCGCGCTACCTTTGAACAGTTGCAAACTTTATTAACAAACTATCCCGCCGCCCGCAAAATGGCAGAAGCCAAGCCGGATATGCCCGCCAAAAATCTGTCAGCTTTGTTTACTCCCTTAGAAAATCTCTTGTCAAGTTGGGATTTTGAAACAATCGGTTCTGCTTGGGAACAAACTGCTTACAATCCGCAGTTGCACCAGCCGGATGTTGAGGATATAACAGAAGGAGAATTAGTTTATATTCGGTTTGTCGGCTATCGAGAGGGAGAGCGAATTCTTACTCCTGCTAAAGTTAGTCGCACCCTTCCAGCGGGAATAAAAAATTAAATCTAAAATCTAAAATCAACATGACTACAGTTGCCATTGACTTCGGCACCAGCAATACGGTTGTTTGCATTCTTAACCCGGATACGCAAACACCAGAAACTTTGAGATTGGGCGACATCTCCCGGATTTTCGAAACTAATAGTTTGAGCGGAGATGTTCGAGAAATCTCTGTAGTGCCGACTTTAGTTTTTGTGAAAAAGGCGGGAGAGTTAGTGTTGGGAGAAAAAGTGCGATCGCAGCGTTTGGGGCAATCCCAGCCAGACCGCTTTTTCAAAGCTTTTAAACGCAATTTAGCTGCCGACTTTCAGCCGCCACCCCGCAATATCGACAGCGAAACCTACACACCAGAATCTGTAGCAGAACAGTTTCTCACAAGTATTTGGAAACAATTGTATTTCCAAAATATACAGCCAGAAAAAGTAATTTTTACAGTTCCCGTTGGAGCATTTGAGCGATATCTAGATTGGTTTCGCGACTTAGGGGAAAGTTTGGGAGTTGCGGAAGTTCACGTAATAGATGAATCCACAGCCGCCGCCCTAGGATATGCCGTAAACCGCCCCGGTTCTCTAGTTTTAGTAGTTGATTTTGGGGGCGGAACTTTAGATTTAAGTTTAGTTCGCACTGCTCTAACCCCCCCCTTACCCCCCCTTACCAAGGGGGGGAGAAATCTCGCTCCCCCCCTTACCAAGGGGGGGAGAAATCTCGCTCCCCCCCTTACCAAGGGGGGGCTGGGGGGGGTGCGTGCCGAAGTGTTGGCAAAATCCGATGCTTATGTAGGCGGCGAAGATATTGACATCTGGATTGTCGAAGATTATTTGCGGCAAATTGGTTCGTCGCGGGCAGAAGTCGGGCCAGTTGGCTGGCAGAATTTATTAGAAATAGCGGAAAAATTAAAAATTCAACTTTCTCAAGTTAATGAGGCGAAGGAAAGCTGGTTTGACGATGAAAATTTTATGTCTTACGAGTTGCAGCTAAACCGAGACAATCTTGAAGAAATTCTGGAATCTCGGCAGTTGTTAGAACAGTTGCGAGAAAGTTTAGATGAAGTGCTGACTATTGCACTGGGAAAAGGTATCGGTAAAGCAGATATCGAACAGGTTTTGCTGGTAGGAGGAACTTCTCTAATTCCCGCTGTATCTAATTTAGTGGTTTCGTATTTTGGGCGGCAAAAAGTCCAAAGAGACAAACCTTTTGAAGCCGTGGCACACGGTGCTTTAGCGTTGACTCAATTAGCGAGTGTTGACGATTATTTGCGCCACACCTATGCAATTCGCCTCTGGGAACCTTATGCTAAAGCTTATGATTATTCGCCGATATTTAGCAAGGAAATGAAGTATCCTTGTGAAAGTTCCGATGAGTTGACGCTGCAAGTGGCAATTGAAGGGCAAAGGGAAATTCGGTTGGATATTGGGGAAGTTGCGGAGGTATCGCAAGCGGAGGTTGTTTTTAACGAAAAAGGGCAAATGACGAGCAGTTTGCTCAACAAACAGACGGATTTTCGCTCTTTGGAAAGCCACCATCAGGAGGTTTGTGTGGCGCATTTGAACCCGCCTGGGGTATTGGGAATTGACAGGGTTTCGGTGAGTTTTGAGGTGGATGAGAGGCGGGTTTTGTTGGCGACGGTGCGGGATTTGGTGACTGGTAAGGTGTTGGTGGAAAAAGGGGCGATCGCCAAACTGCAATAATGGTAAAATTTTTAGATAACATTCGGATATTGAAATCGGTACTACACATACTCTCGTCCGGATGGTGCGTGGACGGAAGAATATTTATTTAAATCAAATTTATGCCACCATGAAAAAGCAACAAAATAAATTCAGCCACCTGACAGCAATCGAAAGAATTTATCTGTCATTTCCGGCAAGATTTTTATTGGATAAAAACTTGCTGCAAGGCCAACTCTTAGATTTTGGGTGCGGCTTCGGCAGCGATGTTAGATTGTTGCAGCAAAAAGGCTTCGATATTACGGGTTATGACCCTTATTATTTCCCGGAATTCCCCGAAGATAAATTTGACACAATCATTTGCTTTTATGTGTTGAATGTTTTGTTTCCTGAAGAACAAGCTAATGTCCTGATGGAAGTTTCGCACCTGTTGAAACCGGGAGGGAATGCGTATTTTGCGGTGAGAAGGGATATCAAAAAAGAAGGCTTTCGAGAACATTACGTGCACAAAAAACCTACATATCAGTGCATTGTCAAACTTCCCTTTAAGTCAAGTCACTTAGATGAGTCTTGCGAAATTTACAAATACGTGCATTACAACCATCAAAGAAATTCTACTAATAACTGCATATTCTGCAATCCGTATAAAAATTTAACTTTACTCACAGAATCAGCAACAGCTTATGCAATGTTTGACGGTTATCCCGCCAGCAAAGGTCATGTTTTAATCATCCCCAAGCGTCACGTTGCTAATTATTTTGAACTGCCGTTTAGGGAACAATCGGCTTGCTGGTTTATGGCTAATAAGGTGCAAGAGATGTTAAGTAAAGAGTTTCAGCCTGACGGTTTTAATGTGGGAATCAATATTAATAAAGAGGCCGGTCAAAGTCGCAGTCACGCTGCTATTCATGTTATCCCCCGCTACAAGGGCGATGTGGCTGGGAATAAAGGCGGAATTAGGTATGTGATTCCCAAGAGTGAAAAATAAAAGTTAGCCAATTGTGGAAGGAATTCTTTTTTACCGCAGAGGCGCAGAGAACACAGAGGAATAGAGAAGAGAGGAATTCATAATTTTTGTAAGGATTGTTATATTTGAGCAAACGGCGAGCAAAATAGGGTTAAAATGTGTTTACAAAGTCTAAAACTACACATTAGCAGTAATTTGGTGTTCTGTTTATGTCTAAGCGCAAAAAGCAAGAATGGCTCAAGGAAACCTTAGAACTCAAAGAAGACCACAATTGGAAGTCAAAGCCTGGAACTCGGATCTTTGTAGCAGGAAGAGGTGCAGTCCGCTTTGATGTCCCCCAAGATTGGCATTTTGAACCGGATACTAAGTCGTTCCGGTTTACGGATAAAAAGCCGCCGGATGATGATTGTTGTTTGGAGGTTTCGTTTAATTTGTTACCACCTGGTAACTGGGCAGATTTTCCGCTAGTGCCGCTATTACAGAAGGTGGTTGAAGATGATACCAGAAATCCGATCGCTCCTGGGGACATTATCCAACTGAAGCGGCAAACTGCCCGCATTGTTTGGACTGAATTTAAGTTTATCGACCCTCCAGAACAGCGGGAAGCTTATTCGCGAATCTGTATTGGACTGGGTTCTAATGTTCAGTGTTTGATTACTTTTGACTATTGGGTTGATGATGCTGAACGTTTGACTCCTGTCTGGGATACGGTGATGGATTCGTTAGTTCTGGGTTTGTTTATTAGCGACCCTCGAACGGGTTTTGCACGTCCCGATTAGAGTGTTTTTCTGGGAAACTTTCAACAACTAATTTTGCTAAGTGTTGGATTGGCAAGCCACGGTCGAGTAAATTTAGAACCTGCACTAAATTTTACAACTGTTTGGCCATATAAATATCGGGATTGCCAATTCCTTTTGCGTCGGGCATCACTCCCACGATCGCATTTTGGCATAAAATCGGATTTTGCGATCGCTACGGGCGATCTATTTTTTTGTGGGGATAGTTGGCGATCGCACTTTTTGTTAGATTTGAGTTGATCGGCTAATCCCGAAAATTCTACCATCATTCAATACCTTGTAGATTATACTGGTGCTTGTGAAACAATTTTACTTGAGGTAGCTTGTGACGCTAGATTTGCTAACTGAAATCTACAGTTCCTTTGAACCATTTCAGCCTCCGTCGAAAGAGGCTTATGTAGATTGTCAGGAAGTCCGTGGTGGTTGGGAAGTAGTACGGGAGTTAGGCCGAAAAATTACCCGATCGAACAAACCGACTTGCCAGCTTTACTCCGGCCACCGAGGAGTAGGAAAATCCACAGAACTTCTGCGCTTGAAGGAATACCTAGAACAACAGAAGTATTTTGTGGTTTACTTTGCAGCAGATGATGAGGACATTGAACCCCAGGATGCGGAGTATGCCGACATATTGTTTGCTTGCACTCGGCATTTAGTAGAAGCGATCAAGCTACAAAACCATAACCCTTTACTAGATTGGCTGAAAAATCGAGGCGAATCTCTCAGAGATTTGGCACTGACAGAACTATCATTTGAAGGTTTAAATTTAGAGGGACAAGTTGCCCAGTTTGGCAAAATTACGGCAAATTTACGAGCAAATCCAGATAAGCGACGCGAACTGCGACAGAAAATTAATGCTAATACTCCGTCTTTGGTAGAGGCCCTGAATGATTTCATCAAAGAAGCTGAGAAATCCCTATCTACAGCCTGTCGTGGCATTGTGATGATTGCCGATAATTTGGATAGAATCGCAGAAACTAAAGAGGAAGGAACTCCCAGCAATTATGACGAAATTTACTTAAATCGGAGTGAAATTCTGCGAGGCTTGGCGTGTCATGTAATCTATACGGTTCCGATCGCAATGGTATATTCGGGACGAGCGACACAGCTTGAAGATAACTACGAAAAGACTAATATTTTACCGATGGTGATGGTGAAAAATCCCGATGGTACAGTCAACTCAAATGGACTAGGCAAATTGCGGGAAATTATCTCTCGGCGGCTTGAGGCGATCGACCCCAGACTGACTCAAACTATGGATGGTAGTGTGGCAGGTTTAGATCTTCCCGCTGTGTTCGATAGTTCAGATACATTGAACCATCTTTGCATCATGAGTGGCGGACACGCCAGGAATTTGATGCAGATGATCCGAATCGCTGTCAACTGGACGGACGAGTTACCAATTAGCGCTGAAGCAGTGCAAAGAGCAATTGCAGAAACGCGAGAAACCTATCTCAATGCAATCCAAGAACATCAGTGGGAAATTTTGGCTGATGTTTATTGCAAAAAGCAGGCAAACAATAACGAACAGTTTCTTCGCCTGTTGCTCACCCGCTGTTTGTTAGAATATCGCTATTATGATAAAGGAAGGCTAAAACGCTGGTACAACGTCCATCCTCTGATTGAAGAAATTGAGCAGTTTCAAACCGCAGTTACCAAAATTCGGCAATTACCATCATGAGTCAATCTTCTTCTACTCAGGCACTCGACACTAGCCCAGAGGGAGTCTATCGGGCTTTATTGCGATGCCTAAAACGAACAAAAGGGTTCGGTATAGTTTTCGTGCAATGCTCTCCATCAGTAGGAACTCGGTTAATTAATCGGGTGCGGGGGGATTTATTTGAGAAAAAAATTGAAATTCTAGAATTAACAGAACCGATTAATAATCTGTATGATATTATTGCAAATTGGGACGATCGCAACGATCTCAACATTCTCTTCATTCAAGGAGTAGAAAAGTCACTGGAACCTTATATCAAACCTGGATATGGTGGTGATGGTGATTATTATAATTTAGATACAGTCCCTCCTATTCTCAGTCACCTCAATCAACGACGGGAAATTTTTCGCGATCGATTGAGTAACATTTGCTTTGTTTTTATCCTTCCCCTCTTTGGAGTCAAATACTTCATTCGTCGTGCCGGCGATTTTTTTGACTGGAGTTCAGGAGTATTTAAATTTCCCACAGAAACAGAAGAATTGGATAAAGAATTACACAACATTTTACGAGAAGGTAGCTATAAAGAATGCTGTAAATTAACTCCCACCAAGCAGATTCAGAAACTTATAAAAGTCGAAGCTTTGATAAAGGAAGTAAATGACAACGCTGAAATTAAATCTGGTTTATTTATTCAACAAGGTAATTTATTAACATCAGTTACTGAATATGAAGCAGCAGTCTCTAGCTACCAACAAGCGATCCAACTTAAACCAGCTCATTATATTGCTTGGCATAATCTAGGTAACGCTTTAGACAAATTAGGTAGGCATGAAGAAGCTGTTTATAGCTATAATCATGCAATTACAATTAAACCAGATTTTCAGGAAGCTTGGTATAACCGAGGTGATGCTTTAGTAGAGCTAGGCAAAGATGAAGAAGCTAATGCAATTTATGAGAAAACTATATTTGATTCTGAATTTAAAAAAGTCATTTTATCGTCCAACTCTTTGATTGTTCAAATGATTAGACTTTCCAATATATTTCTCCTCGAAAGCCAGTCAATATGGGGTACAATACATAAAAATAATAAGTTTTTATATTTAGACATTGATGAAGTATTGAATGAATTATATATACAAGGATATAATGAAATTCAATCAGGTCAAATATTAATTGACATTCATGCTTGGGCTATAAAAAAAAGTGCAACTATTATTCGTAGGCTACTCCAAAACCAATATCAATACTCAAGGAGAAATGTTATGATAGATATTGATGGGGTTATGGATTACCTTGCTTATACAACTTATGAAGATCCCTATGATAATATTTTTTTTGAAGAAAGTATAGAAGAGGTTATCCAAGAACTAAAACCAATAGACCAAACTATTATTCGTTTGCGTTTTTTTGAAGGTTTATCTCAGATAGCGATAGCTAAAGAGTTAGCAAAGGATGGTGGAATAGAAGTTAGTCAAGTAACTGTGAGTAGACGGCTTCATGGAGCTATAGCATTTTTGCGCCGACGAATAGCAAACAAGCTTGGATATCTTTAGGTTCTAAATCGGGAAAATCTGCCAGAATTTCACTCGCAGGCACATTATCCGCTAGAGTTTCTAGAATGTCGCTAACTCGAATTCTCATTCCTCGGATACAGGGACGGCTTCCACATTTACCCGGAGTTTGAGTAATTCGATCGAGTAAAGCAGTTTTGTCTAGCATAAGTCTTACCTAGAGAAAGTCATTATTTTAGGACTTTAAACTGTCTCCCCACTACTTGCTTGAGGCATCGCTTCAATCAGCGCCCGAAGCACCTTGTTTACTGCCTCCGGTGTTGAAAAAACCCGGGCAATATCCTCATCCAAAACAACAACTGTCATTGGTTGCTTTCCACTGCGATTTGCAAAACGGTTGGGTTTTGCTTTTTTGTAGTCCAAGCGGTACTCCGGTAAAAGCTCATCTTCCGAGTTTGAAGATTCATTAAAAGGCGTTTTCTTCATAGTCTTCACGCTCCTTTTTCGTGGCTAGACGGGCACTAATGATACGGATTGCATTTCCACGTTCAGTATAGCTGACTAGCAGCAACTGATTGTTTTGAGAGTGACCGATGATAATTTCACGGCGCTCATCTTCTGAATGTTTTTCATCATCAAAAATTACGGCAAGCGGATTGTAGAAAACTGTCTTTGCTTCTTCAAAATTTACACCGTGCTTGTTGAGATTGATAGCTGCTTTGATTTCGTCCCATTCAAATTCCATGATAACTTCCGATCGCCCGTTAGCGAAGCCCTCGAAGAGGATCGCCAATTCCCCGCAAAATACTAACACAAGTACCGTACAATTATCCCACCATCCGGCATCAACCAACCTGCTAACCCCATGCTTTGCGATTACCTCGTACAAATCCTCACCGCCCGCGTCTACGATGTTGCTCAAGAAACAGCCCTAGAAGTGGCCCCCAATCTATCAGCGCGACTCAACAATAAACTTTTGCTGAAACGAGAGGATATGCAGTCTGTCTTTTCCTTCAAGCTGCGGGGCGCGTACAACAAAATGGCGCAACTGTCGCCGGATTTGCTAGCAAAAGGTGCGATCGCAGCTTCCGCCGGCAACCACGCCCAAGGAGTCGCCCTCGCCGCCCGCCACCTGGGAACTCGCGCGATCATAGTCATGCCCGTAACGACGCCGCAGGTGAAGGTAAATGCGGTGATAGCCCGTGGCGGAGAGGTAGTTTTGCATGGGGATACCTATGACGATGCCTACGCCTTTGCGCGTCAATTAGAGGCCCAAAAAGGTTTAACTTTTATTCACCCTTTTGATGACCCCCACGTAATTGCTGGACAGGGTACGATCGGCATGGAAATTCTGCGGCAGCATCAAAAACCAATTCACGCGATTTTTGTAGCAATTGGCGGCGGCGGATTGATTTCGGGAATTGCAGCTTATATTAAGCGGTTGCGGCCGGAAATTAAGATTATTGGCGTCGAACCGATCGATTCCGATGCAATGAATCAATCGCTGAAAGCGGGTAAACGGGTGCGTTTGTCGCAGGTGGGTTTATTTGCTGACGGCGTTGCTGTGCGGGAAGTGGGAGAGGAAACTTTTCGGTTGTGTCAGGAGTATGTAGATGAGATTATTTTGGTGGGTACGGATGATATTTGTGCGGCGATTAAGGATGTTTTTGAGGATACGCGATCGATCTTAGAACCGGCCGGCGCTTTGGCGATCGCAGGTGCAAAAGCTTACGTCGAACGGGAACAAATCGCAGGAGAAACTTTAATTGCTGTGGCTTGCGGCGCGAACATGAATTTCGATCGGCTGCGTTTTGTAGCAGAAAGAGCCGAGTTTGGCGAACGCCGCGAAGCCATTTTTGCAGTCACAATTCCCGAACAACCGGGAAGTCTCCGCAGGTTTTGCGAATGTCTGGGCAAACGCAATTTAACGGAATTTAGCTATCGAATTGCGGATGAGAAAGAGGCACATATTTTTATCGGAGTTCAGATAGAAAACCGTGCCGATGCGGTGAACATAGCCGCAAGTTTTGAAGATTGCGGGTTCAAGACTTTGGATTTAACTGATGATGAATTAACGAAATTGCACGTGCGGCACATGGTGGGCGGGCGTTCGATGCTGGCGAATCATGAGTTGTTTTATCGCTTTGAATTTCCCGAACGTCCGGGTGCGTTGATGAAGTTTGTGGGTTCGATGAGTCCTAACTGGAATATCAGCGTTTTTCACTATCGAAATAATGGCGCAGATTACGGGCGAATTGTGGTGGGAATTCAGGTGCCGCCCGATGAGATGCAGGAATGGCAGGCTTTTTTGGATACGCTGGGCTATCAGTATGGGGATGAGAGTCAAAATCCGGCGTATAAGCTATTTTTAAGATAGTTTGGTTTGTGGTCTTGAAACAAATTAATATTTATGAACAGGATCAAAAAAATATTGCCGTTTTTTTTGATGATTTTTGCTGTTGTTGTGGCAGCAGTTGCACATTTTGCGATCGAACAACTTTCCAGCCCAGTCAGTTATTTTCAACCTGTGGATACCAGAGATGGTGCAGAGTTGTACAAAAAACAACTACCCAACGGAAATCTGGCTTATTTGCAAGTTATTAACGTTCAAAAAATGCAAATAGACCAGCTAATTGGAGAGGTCGATCGGATGGCTTTCAATCAAGGATTGTATTATCAGGGAGAAAACAAATATTACAGTCCTTTCTTTAAGAGCAAGTTATTCTCTGAAGTTACAGGAGAATACAAAAAACTTTACGGTAATGGTGTTTTTTCCGTCATTAACTGTTCTTTTTTTGAACAATACCAACGCAGCACGCAGCTATCTTTTCCGATCAAATTTAACGGTCAAGTTATTACTGGCGGTAACGGCATCTACGGCCCGGTCAAGAAACCCAAAGATGGGCAGTATAAAAATGTTCGCTTGAAAGCTTTGGTCTGGAACGATCGAGAAGCATATATCACAAATTACGAACCGCAAACAGGAAAGCCATTGAATCAAAAAGAAGTACAAAATGCAGTTGTTACTTACGAATACAAGCACCATCCAGCTAAACTCATATCTCAGAATCCAGCAAATAGGTATCACGTCATCGGTACGCTGGACAAAGATGGTCGCAAGGGTAATGAATTGCTGGCAATTATCACAGTTAATGAAGCGACATTAGACGCAGCGGCTAAGTTAATGCGAGAATTCGGAGTGAAAGGAGATATCGTGACGATCGACGGCGGACTCTCAACTTATCTATTCAATCCTAAAATCGGCGAGATTATGTTGCCTCAATCAAATAATATTGCCACTCGGGAACTGCCGCACTATTTAGGATTTAGGAATAGAAAATCTCAGATAGCTTCACCAAAAATATTGGTGGCTAAACCAGCAGCAAAAGTGGAGGTGGAAGCAAATAAACCTTATTTGATTTTGTGGAAAGACAATATTCAGGATGAGGTCAAAATTGAGCTGTATCGAGAGAATAAGTCTGTTCAAAGCATAGCCAACCGCGCGACTAGCGATGGGGTTTATGAATGGAAACCTAAGATTGCTGTAAAATCAGGGTCTTTGATTCGGATTTCAAGTGTTAAAAATGCCAAGGTGTCTGGGGCTTTTCAGTTGTGATTGTTGTTGGCAAAGAAATCTCATTGCGATCGCAAATTCCGCACATCCTCAATACTGAGTCCGGTTGTTTGGCTGATGGTTTCGTCATCCAGGCGATCGAGTAACTGTCGTGCGATCGCCAGTTTTTCTTCTCGCTTAGCTTTGATTATAACTCCTTGTTGGTCGTAAATAAACATTTCTCGCCGTTCGATATCTGCCAATTCGTCAGGGGTTAAATTGACTTGATTTGCGATGCCAAAGGCTTGATGAATCTCTGGAACGCTATCCATTACTGGCGGGACATCCGTTATTGTCCTCGCATATTTCATGAAATATATCCATTTATCCGCAAGCGTTTCTAGCTGGTGTACTTCCTTGGTAAACTTCGGAAGTTCTACAAATACTAACTCGATGTTATTATCGGTATATCTGAGATTTGTGCTTGCTTCTTTGTAGATAAATCTAGAAATTAGCCGATCGCTATTTGGAAACATCTCAAAATCAGTCAGTGTTAATGCTATCACTGGTTTGAGCATTCGGTATCCTTCTCCTTTCTGCAATTGAAAGGCGTAAGTTTTGGCTGCGTTGTACAAAACTCTCTTGCCGAAAGACTCTACGTTTAATACCTGCATTTCAATAATGACTAACGTACCATCCGCAAGTTTAGCTTTTACATCTAAATAAGTATCTTTTAAGCCTTCGACTTTGGGCGGTAAGTTAGGGTCGATAATTTCTAAGTCTTCAATGGTAGGATTGCCATCGTAAATCATGGCGTTGAGAAAACTGATCAGAATGTCTTTGCTTTCTGAGGAGCCAAATATTCTTTTGAAGGCGTAATCGGTTTTGGGGTTGATGAATGTCATGGTTGGAATCGGGAATAACGATCGCTATTTCGATCGTATCATCAGGGCGATCGAACTTGACGGGCGATCGCCTGTCGATGCCAAGATTTGAGGACTTACGAAAAAACCCGGTTTCTGCGTTAATATCTCGGTTCGATGCAAGATTTTTTGGAGAAACCGGGTTTTTGGCCCCACGTGCGTAAGTCCTGATTTTTAAGATGAGAGCTGTTTTTGGATCAAGCTATTTTACCGTAAGTCGCTCAGATGTTTTATAATTAAGGAAAGAACGCTAAATTGTGATATTTTTATGCAAACACCACAAGCCGAACAAATACCGGGAAACTTAATACAAAGTCTTTATGAAACTGATTTTTATGCTTGGACTCAGGAACAAGCAAAACTCCTCAAACATCGAGACTGGAGTCAACTTGACCTACCTAATTTAATCGAGGAGATTGAGTCATTGGGAAAACAACAACGCGCTGAATTAAGAAATCGCTTGAGTATTTTGATTGGACATTTGCTTAAATGGGAATATCAAGTATCAAAACGAAGTCGCAGTTGGGTGAATACAATTTGCATCCAGCGTATCGATATATTAGAGTTACTCAAAGAAAATCCCAGTCTCAAACCTTACCTACAAGAAGCTCTCCAGACAGCTTACATCAAAGGAATGGCATTAGCTTCTGGAGAAACAAATCTGCCACGAAAAACCTTTCCAGAGAATTGTCTGTATACGTTAGAAGAAATTTTTAGCGATCGCTTTTATCCTGGTGAACATCCAACAGATGATGTGATGGAATGAGATAGACCTTAGTTTTTGGTTAGGGCGATCGAGTTTAAGGTTCGCAAAAGCTAAATTAGACCGTTACAACTCATCATAAAGGGAGATACTGAATTTGTCCTGCTAATTCTCCTTCAAGGCTGCACTCCAGAAGGATCAGAATATCCTCAATTATCCTACCAATTGGTGCATCGAAGGTAACTTCAACAACTCCTGACATTGGCTTACCTGCGGCCATACGTTCATAGGCATAGCGCGTAATCGTAGCCAGATCATGAGTCAGCAAAATCCGATCTTCTTGGGCTGCCCATTCCAGCACTGTTGGGTCATCTTCACCGGATAAGCCCACATCTTGGACGCGAACAATGTCAATGTCTGGTTTGCGACGCATCAAACCTCTAACGATTGTATTGTCAAAGTTTTCATCAGCCAGGAATTTCATGCGATCGCTCTTGTTGACGGGCCATTAATCTGTCACGCAATCCCTGCGGATCAAACTTTGCTTCATTCATCTTACGAATCTCTTGTGCTTGTTGCTGTCGAAGCTGCAAATACGTTTCTACTTCCTGCTGGTGATTGAGGTAAAAGGCGATCGCGGCATACACATCAGCCAACCTGAGTGACGGATAACGATAAACTATTTCCTCTGCTGTACTTCCCTGCTTAAACACTGCAATCACGGTATCCAAAGTGACGCGAGTTTTACCCACTCGCACCACACCGTCAGCATTAGTTTGCAGGGGTGCAGGTTCAGCTACAACTACTAATGTCATGGCAACCTCAACGTTCGCTGTCTTAATTGTATCAGAAGGTCGATATGACTTTGAGGGAAAATTTCAGTTAGAGGGGTAATATCGCCAGCAGCGATTTCCTGACGTACTATTTCAGCTAGACTATCCCACTGAGCGTCTGTTGTAGCTTCAAATTGAGCCTTCCACGCGCGTTCATCACTGATATTTTCTTCCGCCATTAGAATGCGAATTAACTCTCGTTTATCGATCGCAGACAGTTGTTTAATTCTAGGGAGTAATTCTGTTAGTGTCATCGGTTGTTTTCCTACGATGCGTCTATGTTAACGGTAGCAGGTCAACGCAGTAATTGGAACTTCCAGGGGGTTTGAGAAAGATCGGCGCGATCGCCACCATCGGGCGAGCGCGCTGTGGTATGATATTCCGTAGTGTTTTATTCGGCAAGATTTGAGCAATCATTAAAGTAGGCAATGAGTGCTTCACCAACAGCTTTTGTAACTCCACCAGCTACCACTGATTTTGCTGCCCATCCGAAAACAGGAACAAAATCAAGCAATGAGTGTGCAATTTTACTGCCAATGAGTGGAGCCGCAATTGTAGCAAATACTGCCCCAGCTTGAGTTTTATCCATATCAACATCAAAAATTGACCCGACTTGGATAACCATTGTTACATCGCCTCCAGTCATTAGATAATGAGAACCTGGAATCCAAGCCACACTTGCAAATCCCAAAGCCCATTTATTGATAGCCGAGCGTGCTTGTTCTCTCGCTTGTCTTTTGTTGGATGCTGCCATAATGATAACTAATAACCTTTTTTGGGTTTAAATTACCTCAAAAAGCTTTTGAGCTTTGCAAATTCAAGCTTAGGTTTATTTTTTTCTATGATAGACCGATCTAGTCAAACTCAACAGCAGAAAAAGTTGGAAAAAGTTGGAACTTCCTAAAAATCCGATGCGAGGCCAAAAAAGTTGCAAAAAGTTGGAAAAAGTTTGGTATAGTAACCATACCTATCTCACCATCCCACCTATGGACAGTCCTCAGATATTGCAATTTGTCGATGAAGCTGTCTATACCAACACAGGTAAACGTCTAAATAACTTGCAGCGGAGGATTATCGCAGGCATACTGAATCGTCAAAGATATGCTGACGTTGCAGAAACTTATGATTATAGCTCCCAGCACGTTAAAAAAGCCAGTTACGAGCTTTTGCAAATGTTATCTGAAGTGTTTGGCGAACAAGTTAAAAAAAGTAATCTTGAATCCGTTATAGAAAGACAGATAAATCAGAATATAAATCTTGGTAATAATACTACTATTAAAAATAGTAGCAATATTAGCTACATTAACAACTGTTCTAATTCCTCTACTCCTACGCCCGATCTAAGTCAGCCGGAAATTCCCGAGTTGCAGCAGAAAAGCAAAAATCAAACTCAGATTGAAACAATTGATAAATTACGGCAGTTTGGCTTGAGCGACGAACAAATTGCAGAAGCGCTAAATATACCTTTAGAGCAGGTTAAACAGGCGGACTTGGAGGAGTAAAGTCTGGTACAGTAATAAAGAGGTAAGTTTTGACAATAAATTAGGAGAATCAAGTGAAAATCAAAATTATTATTCACGAAGCAGAAGAAGGCGGATACTGGGCAGAAGTCCCTGCTATTCCTGGCTGTGCAACTGAGGGAGAAACCTTCGAGGAACTGCTGCAAAACCTCTATGAAGCAATCGAAGGTTGCCTTAGTGTAGATATTGAATCTATCGAGACAAATGAGCGAGACAAAATTATGGAGATTGCGATATGAACTCCATGTCTGGCAAAGAGTTAGCCAAGCTGCTAGAGCGTAATGACTGGATATTATTAAGAGTTCAAGGCAGTCACCATATCTATGGGAAAGCTGGAAGCTCAATCCGAATTTCTGTGCCAATTCACGGTAATAAATCTTTAAAAGTTGGATTACTCAGACACTTGTTAAAACAGGCGGGTTTATTGGAAAATACCCCTCAAAATACCAGCACAGTTGAAGAGTCAAATAGCGACAATAAGGCGGCGAATGAATCAGATTCGAGCGATGAAGAACAAGAATGAAATTGCCTCCATCTTGCGATAAAAGTAATAACCGAGCCTGCAAGCTATTTTGGGAAGCGCTCCAAAATCCCTGCAATAAAGGTTTCGCCATCAATCGGTGGAGTATGTTCCGACATGGCAACAGCAGCATCTATCTTAACTCGTACAGTATCGATCCACTGGCGATCGGCGAGAGTTTCTTTGAACTCTTCAAGCCATTCGAGAAACTCTGCGAGTTCATTTTGTGAAAGTTCCGTTACAGCAGTCTTGAGTTCTGTAATGTTCATGGGTAAGTAACTTTTTTTCCTAATATTCGTTTACCTGTTTGCTCTAATTATATCGCGACGATCGCACTATACCACCAACTCCGCTCTCTTCTCTTCAGTCCGCTAGGAGTGGACTTCGTTTATGTAGAAACGATTTCAATCGCCGGGTGACTGACAAATCAGCAGCAGGGAAAGAGGAATCTTCGTCTGTGGATGGATTGGTTCCTCGATTTCACAGACTCTCCAGCCGGATTCCGATACTTGTTGAAACCACGAACTAACTGTGCGAAAATACCACGGCATCGGCTCTCGAAAAGCTCCGCCGAAGTTGTCGAAAGTCTCCGTTTTCCATCCATCAACATAGGGCTGTTCCTGACACGCTGTGAATGGATGAACTGTCTGGATTAACAGATGTCCGTCTGAGACTATTGCTTGGCGTAACGATCGCAATAAATCTCCAATTTCCTCACCGAGTAGCGAAAAATTGCACACGATTCCATCGTAGGATTGACCGAGTATCGCTGGATCGGCAATAATCTCATCGTAGCCGATCGCCCGAAAGCAACCGCCTCCTTTCTCACGAGCTCGATCGACCAAAGCAGCGCAACCATCAACTCCAACAACCTCAACACCGCGCTTTGCTAGGGCGCGCGTCAGCCAACCTTCACCGCATCCAACATCCAAAACTCGCCGAGACCCGTAGCGCAGCACTGCTTGCAGAATAGCCTCGTCCGTTGCTGCGCGGCGACTTGCAATCAGATTTTGGTCGAGCGCCTGTATCCATGCGCCAGCATTAGCCTCCCAACTTTGTTGAATTTGTTGTTCAGGGCGATCGAATTTCATGGTGATTCTCCTATTGGTACTAAGACTTACGAAAAAATCTGATTTTAACCCGATTCTGCGTAAGTCCTGAGTCCCGAAAAACGAGTTAAGCTGTTACGCATTTAAATTATAAATTAGGGACAAGCTAGAAGCCCGTCCCACAATAGTTTTATTGATTTTTGACACACAGTTTAAATGTATAACAGCTTAATCAAGCGCGAGTCTTAAACCCATCGACCAACTACAACCCTCACCGTTCCATCTGCCAAAGTCTCCTCTTCCTCCACATGAAAACCTTCTGACTGCACCGCCGCCATCAAACTTTTCCGCGCGTATTTTTGACTGATTGAATTGACAAAATCCTGCTGGTTAATTCGAGCGCCCCAAAAATCCGCCACCAATTCGTAATCTTCTCCGCTGCGCCGAAAACCCAAATCGTAACCGTTGGATTGCCGAATCACGTACTCGGCATTAGTTTTGTCGCCCCGATAACCCCGTACCTGAACATTGCACTCTACTTGATAACCCAACTCTTCCAACACTTGATGCAGCAGTTCGCCGTTTTTGATCTGAACCTTGATCGTTGTGAAGTGTGACATATCACTTTCGGATTTTTGTGTGAAACGCTGATTTGATTATAATAGCATAAACAACAACAGTCAATAAGTTATAACTTGCGCTCTTAAACTTGGTTTTCGCGTGACAGAAAGCAGCCAGGGACAAGCCACCGGATTCATCTGTGAGGTCGCTTTCTTCAATCCTCCAATTATGCAATCTAAAATCTAAAATCTAAAATCTAAAATCCTATGATGCCCGACAATTCTAACCAACCCAGAGAATATGATGCCGTCCTCGGCGGCCAAAGTCAAATCCCGATCGCCGGTGCTGTTTTGGGAGGCATCGCCGGAGTCAAGCAGCGCTTCAACAGTCCCAGTATCGAGCCGCGGATTGCCGCTGTTAAAGATGCTCCTAAATATGGAGACGCGGGTTTAAATTTAGCAATTCAAGCGCTGCTTGACCCTGCGGCCCAAGTGCAGAGAGTTGCTTATTTAATTTTGCGACCGAGGACAGAACCTGTAGTCCGCGAAGCTTTAAAACAATTCGTCCCTTACAAGCTTTTTGACTGCATCCGCAGTGTCAAAACTGGGACAAATGTTGCGATTAGTCCCGGAGGCGATCGCACGGCGAGTTTGCACGGGAAAATAATTAGAATTTGCGATTTAGATACAGGAGAAATACTCTATACTGTTGACAAGTATCCCCGCGCTCAAGAAACTTTTGTGCTTTGCCAAGAAAGCGAAGTTTTTGTGAGGAGCAGAAATACTCCAAAACACCGCGCGATCGAAATTTGGCAGGGAGGAGAATTGCGGCATACTTCCCTCGGACACGAAGCGGAAATTAGCGCAATTGTCATCAGTCCCGACAGTCAAGTTATCGCCAGCGGTTCGGCAGATACTACTATCAAAATTTGGAATTTAGAGACGGGAAAGTTAATCTGTACTTTTGGCAGTCTTTTAACTTGGGGAGCTCATAAAGCAGGAATTGTTAGTCTTGCTTTTAGCCCGATCGCACAAACTCTCGCTAGCAGCAGTTCTGACGGTACAATTAAGCTGTGGAACCTCCGCAGCAGAGAATGCTCTCAAACAATTAAGGGTTATGCGAATTGTCTGGCTTTCAGTCCAGACGGGCAGACGTTGGCGGCTGGCGGCTGGGACAGAAATATTCAACTGCGGCAGCTATCGAATCCAGATAGTCCAATCACTTTGGCAGGGCATTTTAACTCGATAAATGCGATCGCCTTTAGTCCCGACGGAGGTACTGTTGTTAGTGCTAGTGCGGATGGTAATATCAAATTTTGGAATGCCAGTAGCGGCGAACATATTCACACTCTGTGCGGGCATCAAAACTCTGTTACTTGTCTTTCTTTTAGCAGCGATGGCGAAACTATTATCAGCGGTAGTTTAGACAAAACTGTCAAAATTTGGGGGATTAATTGAAGGAAGTTCGGCAACGAGCAATCTACGGGATGTAACGGATGGAAGAAAGAGGGAAGAGGGAAGAAGGAAGAAGGAAGAGGCTATCGGCATGGGGAAAGTGCAATTAAACCCGTCCTAACCGTCGGGCGCGGTGGCTATATTTCACTTTTCCCGATTCCCGATGCCTCAGTGCGTGAATCTACGCACACAAATATAATAAATTTACACTTCCAGTTCTTGTGCAAGCCGAGGATTGCGGAACTTCTTTTTGCCCTACTACAAATACTTACAGTAGAAACACCGATTTACAGCCATTATTCAGCTTATTGTCAATTTGTGAACCGTCGCCATAAAACCTGACATATCTGCAATTTCTGAATCCTTTAAACTAGCTTTGAACTATCCCATCTTGCTCGGATGAGTATCAAAGCTAACTGTAATACTTCACTTAAAAAGTTTATGCTTAAAAGATAGACTGGGGTTAAATATACAGGGCATCCGAAAGTAACCATGTCACACTGCAATCAATCCATCTGTCGATCGCGCAATCCCGCAGAAATGTGCGACACTGCTGCCAGTTGGCAGCTTCGAGCCGATCGACTAACGGTAGAATTAAACAGCACGCGCGATCGGCTTCACGCAGAAATCGACCGGCTAAAACAAGCCAACGAAACCCTGCACGCCGCCGTCAGTTGTGCCCCGATGTTCCTGTGGGCAACAGACAAAGACGGCAAGTTAACCCTTGCAGAAGGCAAAGGATTAGAAAATTTGGGACTCAAACCGGGTGAAACTGTCGGAAAGTCGATTTTTGAAGTTTACAGCAGCCAGCGGGATATCTTAGAAAATATGACCGGGGTACTAGCAGGAAACGATCGCACCTGGAATGTCCGAGAGGGGCATTTTATGCACGAAATTCGATCGACAGCGCAGCGAGATAGCAACGGCCAAGTTGTCGGGGCTGTCGGTGTTTCTACTGAGATTACCGAGCGCGATCGAGCTTTCTTCACTCTGGAAACGGCAAATCAAGAATTAGAACACAGACTTCAGCAGCAGACGGCAGTCTTGAATGCAGCACTTGACGAAAGCGAAAAAAAGTACCGCAACCTCGTAGAAACCTCCCAAGAATTGATTTGGTCGATCGACATTCAAGGCCTCTTGACTTTTGTCAATTCCGCCGCCAAACGCATCTACGGTTACGAACCCCCCGAAATGATCGGCCGCCGCTTCACCGATTTTTTGGTTCCCGCAGAAAAAACCAAACAAATAGAAATATTTGCACAATTTTTAGCCAGAAGCTGCATTCAGCCGCAAACAGCTAATTCTCCTTACGAAACAGTACACATCCGCAAAGACGGTACTCCCGTCCACCTGCGCGTCAACAGCATCGTCAACCAAGGTGAAAACGGCGCTATATTAGGTTTGTGCGGAACGGCGACAGATATTAGCGATCGCAAGCGATCGGAAGAAGCACTCCAAGAAGCTACAGACCAACTTCTCGCCGTCTTGGATGCCGTGCCCGGACTGATTTCTTGGATAAGTTCAGATTTGCGATATATTGGAGTCAACCAGCACTTAGCAACCTCGTTCAAACTGTCTCCTAAAAGCTTTGTCGGTCAAGAAATCAACTTTCTCGACAAAGGCTCGGCTTTTGGAGAAGTGATCCGCAACTTTTTTGACAGTTCATCTCAGCAAACCTGGCAAGAAATAGATATAGAAATTAACGGCTGCGTCCGCAATTATTTGATAGTAGCTCAGAAATACCATCAGGGAACCGCAGCAGTTTCTGTAGGCACAGACATTACCGATCGCAAGCGCGCCGAAGCTCTAAAAAACAAATTAATCTGCTCGCTGCAAGAATCAGAACACAAATTTCGCAGCCTGTATGAAGCCACCAGCGACGCAGTAATGTTGCTGGACGAAAAAGAGTTTTTTGACTGCAACCGCGCCACCTTGAAAATATTTGGCTGTAGCAACAAAACAGAATTTTACGGCAAACATCTGAGCGAATTTTCCCCGCCATTTCAGCCTAACGGACAAGATTCAGCCAGTTTAGCGACCCAGAGAATGAACACAGCAATGCAAACAGGGAGCTGTCGATTTGACTGGGTACACAAACGACTCGACGGTTCAGAATTTTCCGCCGAAATTCTGTTAAACGCAATGGAAATTAACGGAGAAAAATTTTTCCAAGCAGTAGTACGCGACATTACAGAGCGCAAACGGGATGAGGAGAAAATCAAAGCCTCCCTCGCCGAAAAAGATGTCCTCCTCCAAGAAATTCACCACCGCGTCAAAAACAACCTCCAAGTTATTTCTAGCCTGCTGAAACTTCAGTCCCGCTACATCCAAGACAGCCGCGTTAGTGAAATGTTAAAAGAAAGTCAAAACCGAGTCAGGTCAATGGCTTTGGTTCACGAACAATTATATCAATCCAAAAACTTGTCAGACATTGACTTTGCTGAATATATCGACAATCTCTCCCACAATTTATTTCAAGCTTATGAAATTCACGCAGAAGGCGTCAAGTTAGAAACAAATATTGCGCCGTGTTCGCTAAATATTGATACGGCAGTTCCTTGCGGATTAATTATCAACGAGCTGGTGACCAATTCTCTAAAGTATGCTTTTACAGGACAAACTAAAGGTAAAATAAAAATAGATTTTACTTTAGATAAAAACACGGTTTGCGTGCTAACCGTGAGCGACAGCGGAATTGGTTTTCCTCAAGACTTAGATTATCGAAAGGCCCGAACGTTGGGTTTGCGACTGGTCGGGTCTTTAGTCAAGCAAATCCGGGGTAAAATAGAATTATTAGAAACTGCTGGCACGACTTTTAAAATAACCTTTTCCCAACCCAAATTGCATTCTTAGGAGATAATTTAGTGTTCGACAAAAAAATTCTGATAGTTGAAGACGAGAGCATCATTGCGGAAGACATTTCCGACAGTTTAACATCTCTAGGCTATAAAATAACTGATATTGTCTATTCGGGAGAAGAAGCGATTATATCGGCAGGAGAATTCCTGCCAGATTTGGTTTTGATGGATGTTAACCTGCAAGGAGAAATCGACGGCATTACAGCAGCAGCAGAAATTCGATCGCGCTTTGAAATTCCGGTAGTTTATCTGACAGCTTATGCTGACGAAAACACTTTGCGGCGCGTCAATGGGACCAAACCCTTCGGCTATATTGTCAAACCGTTTGAGGAAAAAAACCTGCACACAACTATTCAATTAGCTCTCCACCGGCACCAGCACGACTGCTTGACAAACTTGCCAAATCGTTTGCTGTTGCGAGAGCAGCTAAATCAGGTATTAGACAAGCAAAAAGAACTGCCAGCAATGATTCCCGTTGTCACTCTCAGTTTAGATAGGATTAACCGAATTAACAGTACCTTGGGACACGATATCGGCGACTCCGTACTTTGCAAAGTTGCGCAGCGGCTGAGTAACTGCACGCAAAACATTAATATTGTGGCTCGTTTGAAAGCTGCCGAATTTGCAATTGTTCTCGAACCAGTTGCCGAAAAACAGGATGCTGCCAATATTGCTCAAAACATTTTAGATATTGTAGCTCAACCTATAATTATCAAAGGATCGGAACTGTACGTCACGGCAAGTATCGGCATTTGTTTATCTCCGGGCGACGGCAGCGATGGAGACGAACTGCTGAAAAATGCTTACACAGCTATGTACAATTCTCAGCAAGAAGGTGGCAATAAGTATCAGTTTTACAGTGCAAAACTCGCGAATATTTCCCTAACAAAATTGAGTCAAGAAACTTGCCTCCGCAATGCTTTAAAACGCTCGGAGTTTGAAGTTTACTATGAGCCGCAAATAGAAATTAAAACAGGGAAAATTATTGGGGCTGAGGCTTTGGTGCGCTGGAATCATCCAGAAAGGGGCAGAGTTTCCCCGGCGGAATTTATTCCAATGGCTGAAGAAATGGGCTTGATTGCACCGTTGGGCGAATGGGTGTTAGAGACTGCTTGCAGGCAAACTAAAGCTTGGCAAACAGAGGGTTTGCCTCCGCTGCGGGTAGCCGTAAACCTGTCAGCCCGCCAGTTTGAGCAAAAAAATTTGACGGAGAGAGTCAGCCAGATATTGAGAGAAACTAATCTCGATCCTAAATATCTGGAATTAGAATTGACTGAAAGTCTGATTTTGGAAGATGAAACGGCAGCAGTTGAAGCTTTTACGGTGTGGAGAGATATGGGGATCATGATCGCAATTGATGATTTTGGAACGGGATATTGTTCTCTGAGTTATCTGAAACGCTTTGCGTTTGATGCGATCAAGATTGACAAGAGTTTTATTCGCGATATTGCAGACGATCGCCAAAAGGCAGCGATTACAATAGCGATTATTCAATTGGCACACTGCATGAACATGACTGTGATTGCTGAGGGGGTAGAAAATCAGCGGGAACTTGCTTTTTTGTGCGCGCACGAGTGCGACGAAATTCAAGGTCATTTTTTCAGTCAAGCTTTGCCAATGGCTGAGTTTGAAGCGCTGCTGAAAAGCGATAAGTGCTGGGAGTTATAGCATTCGGCAGTTATGCACGAGGCAATAAAATCAAGACTTTAAGTGCTAACCAAATCCATTGCTTGTTGTCATTGTTAGCTACAAATCACCGCCTTTCATCGCATTCAATTGTCGATCGACCTTTTTCGATCGTATTTTGACCTGCGGCGCAACTTCTTATGGTCTGAAGATGGCTGGCAGCCGCTGCTATAGCTGGTAAAACTATAGTCATTTATTGCAATGACATGGGAGGCGTTGGCCCTCCCCTTTCTGTTTTACTTTGAGCGGATTAACCCGCCTCGGCTGAACTACGCAGCTCCCTATCCCATCGCACAAGGCATTTGGGATTGCTTTTCTGAGAATGTTGTACGAAGCATTCACATCGGAATTGATTAACCGACCCGTCGATGTTCTGTACAATCCTCGTGAGATCCGTTTTCCAGTGAATACAGGCTCTTTTTCGGTTTTTCCATAAACAGGAATTGGGTCTAATCCCACAAAATTTGCTTTGGATGTATAGGATTCCTCCTGTACAATTACCGTGATTCCTACCAGCCGAGCTTTGTATTCTAACATCTCAACTAATCGAGAATGAGGAATGCTGACAAAATTTTGGTTGGTTTGTTTACCTAGATTGATATCGGTTTTCCACTGTGCATTTTTGCCGATGACCAGCGTTGCAATTTGGTTCACTACCAAATGGTCAACAATCACGCGGCTAGCATGATGCAAGTAATTATCAACCTTTTGGTTGCGACAGCGAGTTAATCGCTGAATTCTGGGTGAGGTTTGACGATTTCCTTTTAACTGGGATTGCAATCGGGATTTGCGTTTATTGTAGAACTGGTTAATCGATTTTAATGGTCGCCCGTTAATCAACAAAGGGATAAATCCCGGTTGATTTGAAGTTAGCGCCACTAAATTATCCAGTCCCAAATCAATGCTAGCTACAGAATTAGCATTGTTGACGGTGGACTCCGGTTCATTATAAATTACCTCGATTACATAGGAATCACATTTGGGAACCACTCTAACTTGACAAATCCCATCAGGATTTACTTTAGTTTTGATGAAAAAATCTGTACCCGAAAGTTTAATAATTCCTTTTTTTAGGAATTTGCTGCTAATTGCTTGAATCGTGTAGATGAGAAGATTTCGTCCTTTAACTTTGTCTTTGTATTTCGGCAGTTTCGGGCGACCCGTAAATTTTGAAGAGTCAGCTTTGTAACCTTTAACGGCTTCAAAAAACGATTTCCAATTCTTGTCTAAGATTATCAAAATTTGCTGACTAACTTTAGCAGGCATTGCCTTATATGCTTCGTGAGACTTCATCACTCGGTTCATTTCGTTATAACTGACATAACCCCATCCATAAATAAAGCTCTGACGAATGACGTAATTGGCGGCATTGTAGAGGTTTTTGGACTTGAAAGCTAGTTCGTCAATTTGGGCGAAACGGTGTTCCGTCGATTTAATGATGTGCCTCTCTGTTAGCTGCATTTGAGACTTCCGTTCTTTGAGCTGTGCGTATTCCTTGTTCAACACTCATAGCAATATGATACCATTATTGTTTATAATTGCTTATAAACTAAATGAAGTTTTACAATACTGGGATGCCTGAGATGTGGGAGACGATCGGGGGCTCAACCTTTTCAAGATTATAGGTAACGATAACGCCACACGGTCTCATCAGAGCATTAATAGTAGGATTACCTGAGAATGTAATGAACGTAACAGAAGCGATTTATTAAAGCTTGCATACTGTACGCAATCATTCAACCGAGACTTAAATAACTGACATCCTCTCCCCAAGTCTCTCTCCTTCGGGCAGACGGGCACAAAACCCCGAGAGGAGCAAAGCCCCTAATCTCCGATCCGCTCGATCGGCTATGAGGTTAAAACGTTCGGCGTTAGGTGAGTAAATTACTTTGGCTAGGTTCCTAGAAATTCATAGATAGGATTCTCTGCTCGCAGCGCGCAGTCTTTAGTAATTGCTTACGTCTTATCTCTAAACTCTCATACTGTTTCAGTACCCAAATACTTATGAGCTATCAGTTTGATTTCTCAATTGTCTGGGATAATCTTGCTTTGCTATTTGCAGGCGCATTAACGACCTTCAGGATATCATCGATCGCGATCGCATTCGGTCTAGTCATAGGCATTATTGGGGCAGTCTGTAGAACCTCTGACAACAAAATCCAAAATGCGATCGCTTTAGCCTACGTCGAGGTTGTTCGGAATACCCCGTATATCATCCAACTGTTTTTCATCTTCTTTGGGATGCCAAATTTGGGCATCAAGTTAACGGCAGAGCAAGCATCAATCTTGTCACTTGCTTTAAATTTTGGTGCTTATTCGACCGAAATTGTGCGGTCTGGAGTCGAGAGCATTAGCAAAGGTCAAACGGAAGCAGGAATGGCACTTGGCTTCAACAAGATATCGGTTTTTCGGTACATCATTCTGATGCCTGCCTTGGCGAATATTTATCCGGCCCTGATCGGACAGGTGATTTTGGCAGTGTTATTTACGAGTGTTGTGTCTCAGATTGCCACTGAAGACTTAACCTTTGCAGGAGATTTTCTCAATTCTCGGAGTTTTCGCAGTTTTGAGGTTTACTTTGCCATATCGCTCATTTATTTAGCGATCGTTTGGATTATCAAAGGAATGTCCTATGTAATTGAGCGGCGATTTTTTAATTTTGCACAGTATCGACGATAGTTAATTGGAAGGATAAAATGAATGGATTTACAGTACCGCAAATCTTCATTAACTTGGTGGTGGCGGCAAAATGGACAATTATCTTGTCTCTCATCGCCTTTGTTGTAGGCGGAATTGTTGGTTTTTTATTGATGCTGATGCGGATATCTCCCAACAAGTGGATTAAAGGCTTAAGTCTGATCTATATCGAGTTCTTTCAAGGAACACCATTACTCTTACAGCTTTTTCTGGCATTTTTCGGTACTTCGGTGGTTTTTGGGATAAATTTATCGCCTCTTGTAGCAGCTACCATTGCTTTGACGGCTTTTACCAGTTCATTTCTAGCAGATATCTGGCGCGGCTCGATTGAAGCTGTTCCCGCAGGACAGTGGGAAGCTGCCTCAGCGTTGGGTTTTGGCTATTCTAAACAGCTAGAGTTAATCGTTCTGCCCCAAGCGCTTAAAATGTCGATCGCACCGACTGTCGGCTTCCTCGTGCAGGTAATTAAAGGGACTTCGCTGGCATCAGTAATTGGGTTCTCTGAGATATCTCGTGTCGCTTCTGAGATCAATAATGTCACATTGAACTCACTCTTGGTCTTTTCGATAGCTGGTCTAATTTATTTTATTCTTTGCTATCCGCTATCTCTTTGGAGTCAGCGGTTGGAGAAGCAACTCAACTACAAATCATAAAAATATCAACCATAGGGATATTTGGAGTGTTGCTGATGATGAAAATATTTAAGGAATTGATTCCCAACAAATGGCATCGGGCGATCGCGCTTTTTCTCGCCAGTTTGGTTCTCACCGTTAGCATTGCTGCTTGTTCAAGCTCAGCTACGTCCATAACCTCAATGGCTGTGTTTAACCCGGAAGCAGTTGTACCTCCTAAGGGCGATCCCGATACAACTTTAGACAAAATCATGGCAGCAGGAGCGATCAAAGTAGCAGTTCCCAATGACTTTACGCCGTTTGGATCGATGAGTTTCGATATGCAGCCGCAAGGCTATGACATTGATGTGGCAAACGAGATCGCCAAGGCTTTGGGGGTGAAATCGGAGTTAGTGCCTGTCGTCGGCAACTATCGGATTCCGTTTCTTCAGACTGCTCGCGTTGATATCGTGATTTCCAGTTTGGGCAAAAATCCAGCTCGCGCCAAAATTATTGACTTTTCCAAGCCCTATGCGCCATTTTTTTCAGGGGTGTATGGCAGTCCAGATATCAAAGCGCCGTCACTCAACGATCTAAAAGGACGATCGCTTGGCGTTGCTCAAGGTTCTTTAGAAGATTTAGAAATTTCCAAGATACCGCCAGACCAAATGCCTCTAGTCAAACGATTTTCTAGCAACAGTTTAACTGCATCTGCTTTGATATCAGGTCAAGTAGAATTGATTGCTACTGGGAACGTCGTCGCTGCCAAAGTAATTCGCGATAATCCCAATATCAAAATTGAAAACAAGTTCATCATGAAGAACTCACCCTGCTACGTCGGTGTTCGTAAAGGAGACCTAAAGCTAGTAGCAAAACTTGACAGCATTATTGATGACATGAAGCAGTCAGGGAAATTAAACGAACTTTCGTTGAAATGGTTTGGCGAGCCGCTGCCAGACTTGACTCCTCCTCCAGCAACTTAGGTTAAGCTGTTGCGCCCGAAAGATTGTCTGTGGTGATTGAGGGGGAGAGGGGGAGAGGGGGAGACGGGGAGAGGGGGAGACGGGGAGACGGGGAGACGGGGAGAGGGGGAGAGGGGGAGAGGATTTGACGATTTTTGATTGAAATATACGATTAAAATGCACAACAGCTTAACAGCAAATCAACAAGACGAATCAACTATCCACATCGAATTCCAAACATTATCTCAAGGAGAATATTAAAATGTACGACTCCCAATCTAGCGTCAATCAAGCCACCGGGTTAAGCAATCGCTTAGAGCCAATCATCATCGCCAAAAATGTCGAAAAAACCTATGACAATGGGTTTCATGTACTTAAAGGAATCAGCTTGACTGTAAATAAAGGCGAGGTGGTGGTGTTAATGGGGCCATCGGGCTCTGGCAAATCCACCTTTATTCGTACTTTCAATGCGTTAGAACCATACCAAAAAGGCAGCATTGAGATTGATGGGACGCTGATTTCGCACGATGCTAAAAACATTGAAATGGTGCGGCGCGAGGTGGGGATGGTGTTTCAGCAATTTAACCTGTTTCCTCACCTGACAATTTTGGGCAATGTCACTCTAGCGCCGATGCACTTGCGCAAAATGTCCAAAGCAGAGGCTGACAAGTTGGGCATGGAACTGCTGGAGCGAGTCGGGATTGCTCACCAAGCAAACAAATATCCCGGACAGTTGTCGGGCGGTCAACAGCAACGGGTGGCGATCGCTCGCGCTTTAGCCATGCGTCCTAAAGTGATGCTTTTTGATGAGCCGACTTCAGCCCTTGACCCAGAAATGGTGCAGGAAGTGTTGCAGGTAATGCGAGGTCTGGCGGATAGCGGCATGACGATGGTTTGCGTTACCCATGAAGTAGGCTTTGCCCGTGAAGTCGCCGATCGCATTATCTTCCTAGCTGATGGTGTGCTGGTGGAAGATACTACTCCCGATAAGTTTTTTAACAATCCTTCTAACGAGCGGACAAAGAAATTCCTGTCACAGATTTTACATTAATTATTGATGGAAATGGAGAATTGGTAATTGGGAATTGGTAATTGGGAATTGGGAATTGGGAATTGGGAATTAGTGGAAATTAGTGGTAATTAATTGGTAATTGGGAATTAGTAATTTTCCCTAATGACTAATGACTGATGACTAATGACTGATGACTCATGACTGATGATTAATTCAAAAGATACGATCGCCCAACCAATTTCCCAGCCACAGCCCGAAACCGGAAGTAGCCACCAACAGGATAAACGTGTAAAGACTGCTGCCGCTGACGATCGACCTTTCCCCAGCTACCATCCGCGCCACAACTCCCGCAATAATCCCGATCCCCGCCCAAGCCCCATAAACAGTCTTAGATCCAGCGATGGTCAAGGCTTGCGCGATCGTCCCCGAACCAGCCCCAGCCAAAACCCCCGCCCACGCCCCTATCCCCAGCCCGATCGCACCTCCGATCCCGACGGGGCCGCTAGAATTCACGCCTACTTCCGCCGCCAGCCCGCACGTCAAGCCGACAATCGCCCAACACACCGCCACCACCACCGCCTTCAGCCAATCCCCAGAATGCGTTCCAGCCATCAATCCCGCCAGAGTCGCTACTCCCCCCACCCCCAAAACTACAGCCACGGCCCGAGACTCGGCCTCGGAACTGGCGATCGCCCCCAAACCAGCGCCAACTGCGCCCCAAGCAGCCCCCGTCACCATTCCTCCCGCCTGAAAACCGGCGATCGACCCCCCCACCGCCCCAGCCGAAACCAACGCCGCCAGCCACACTCTAGGCGTTGCCGAACCCTCAGCCAGCAAAATCGCGACCCACAGCCAATCTGCACCGCAGATTAAAGTCCACATCCACAGCGGGGCTGCTGATACCGTCAAAATCCAACCGGTCAAAGCGTAACTCGCCACGGCGATTGCCAGCGGCCCCCAAGGGAAGCTTGAATAGTTTTGAGATGGCCGCAGTTTGGAGTATTGAGTAAAAAATTCTTTTTTCCTTTTCGAGGTAAGCTTTGGATAGTTTTGAGATGGCCCTGCTTTCCTCGCAACGCTTCGCCCGGATGGCTTTCTTCCTCGCGACGCTTCCCGATTTTGAGTTGTCAATCGTTTCTTGCTTTTCGGGTTGTTTTGAGTTTGAGTTTTTTTTGATGCGGATTTTTGCCTGGTTTGAGTGCGCTGGGAACCAACTTTACCGGCTGATTTTCCCGAACGCCTTCTCAGGGGCTTTTCTGGCGGCTTTTCCAGCGGTGGCTGCGGTGGCTGCTGCTGAAACTGTTCGTATATCGACTTCGGTTGAGGCTGACTCAGAAACAACACCAACTCGTCGTAAGCTTGATTGATTTCTGTTAATCTTTGTTCAGCTTTTTGTTGCAGGCGATCGTTGTGGGCAAACCGATCGGGATGCCACACAAAGGCTAAATCCCTGTAAGCGCGCTTAATTTCTTCTAACGAAGTTCCAGGCTCAATTTCGAGGATTTCGTAGCATCGGTTAATGTCAGCCATAGGCTTGGGGCTGGTGTTTGTAAATTTGCGTGAAGCGAAGCTATCCCGATCGGGAATCGCACTTAATATCTTCTACTATTCTCAGCCAAGCTGCACAGTAAGCCGAGATCCGATCGAGTGTCAAGCGTCCTCAAGTCTGCGGGCCAGTCGATTTTAGATTTTGGATTTTGGATTTTGGATTGAATAATTGGGAATGACTGATGATATAAGAGTTTAGAGCTTGTTGGCAGTTGGATTCTTTGCTTGAACAGGTATGCAACTGGCTACAATGAGAAAATCCTTTCGCGCGATCGGTATTTGTGTCTGTGTCGGCAAATCAAGCTCCCATCTTCATCTTAGTTGACGGTCACTCTCTGGCCTTTCGCTCCTACTTCGCCTTTGCCAAAAGCCGAGACGGAGGTTTGCGAACTACGACAGGCATTCCCACCAGCGTCTGTTTTGGCTTTCTCAAGTCGCTGCTGGAAGTCATGGCCGCCCACGACCCCCAGTACATGGCGATCGCCTTTGACCTCGCCACGCCCACATTTCGCCACGAAGCAGACGAAACTTACAAAGCCGGTCGTGCGGAAACTCCCGAAGATTTCATCCCCGATATCAAAAACCTGCAAGAACTCCTCACCTATTTGAATTTACCAGCAATAACTGCTCCCGGCTACGAGGCGGACGATGTTTTGGGAACTTTGGCAAACAAAGCCAGCGCGGCCGGTTATCAGGTCAAAATCCTCACGGGCGATCGAGATTTGTTTCAATTAGTAGAAACCGAAAAAAACATCAGCGTATTGTATTTGAGTACGGATGAGCTCAGGCGATCGGGCAAAGGCAAATCCCAAGAATACGGCCCGGAAGAAGTCAAAGCCAAACTCGGTATTTTGCCCGCACAAGTAATAGATTACAAAGCTTTGTGCGGCGACAAATCCGACAACATTCCCGGAGTCAAAGGCATCGGCGACAAAACCGCCCTGCAATTGCTGGAAGCTTACAATTCCCTGGACGGAATTTATGCAGCCATCGACGAGATTAAAGGGGCGACTAAGAAAAAGTTAGAAGAAGGCAAAGAAGCTGCTTATCATTCTCAACGCATGGCGACAATTGTCCAAGACGTTCCCTTAGAAATCAACTTAGAAGATTGCCAGTTGATAGGTTTTGATGAATCCGCCTTGATTCCAATGTTGGAAAAGTTGGAATTTAAAACATTTTTAAGCAAAGTAAAACAAATTCAAAAGCGTTTTGGCGGTACAGAAGAGCCATTGGAAAAGGGCGGGCAAGATGCCCAACCCCTACTCCCCACAGTAAATTCATTAGACAGTGGAACAGGCATTTTGCCTGTTGCTTTGGGCGGGCAAGATGCCCAACCCCTACTCCCCACAATAGATAAGTTACCTGCAAATTCTGAAAGTTCAGAAGAAGAAGCCTTGTCGTTTTTTAGTCCCGCAGAAACCAAAGCCGCCCAGCAACAGAAAAAACTGCCAATTAAACCCCGAATAATTCAAACAACCGAACAGTTAAACGAATTAGTCCAACTGCTGCAAACCTGCACTGACAAAGCCTCACCCGTGGCGTGGGATACCGAAACCACCGCGATCGAACCGCGAGACGCCGAATTAGTCGGAATTGGCTGCTGTTGGGGAATCGGTGAAGAGGATCTCGCTTACATTCCCACGGGACACAAAACTGGCACAAACTTGGATAAAGCCACAGTTTTAAATGCTTTGCGTCCGATTTTGGAAAGCGAGAATTATCCCAAGGCGCTGCAAAATGCTAAGTTCGATCGATCGATCCTGCGCTGTCAGGGAATCAAACTAGCCGGAGTCGTCTTCGACACCATGCTAGCGAGTTACGTGCTCAACCCAGAAAATAGCCACAGCCTCAGCGAATTGTCAAGGAAATACTTAGGCATTGTTGCCACAAGTTACAATCAATTAGTGCCGAAAAACAAAACAATTGCTGACATCAGTATTGTAAAAGTAGCTGACTACTGCGGCATGGATGTTTACACCACATTTCAGTTAGTAAATAAACTTAGATCGGAATTGAAGGAAGCTGATAAAACTAGCTTTTCCGGAAAAACTTTGTGCGGGTTGCTGCTGGAAGTAGAACAGCCCCTAGAACCAGTTTTAGCAGAAATGGAATATTGCGGAATTCGCATTGATTCAGCTTATCTGCAAGAACTGTCCCAACAGCTAGACAAGAGCTTAAAAGAAATAGAAGAAAAAACTTATCAAGCAGCGGGGAGAAAGTTTAATTTAGGTTCCCCCAAACAACTAAGCGAAATATTGTTAGAAAAAATCCCGGATGAGTTCCAGAAAAAGTCTCGCAAAACTAAGACTGGATACTCTACAGACGCCGCCGTATTGGATAAATTGCAAGGAGACCACCCGATTGTAGACGATTTATTAGAACACCGAACATTATCCAAGTTGAAATCAACTTATGTCGATGCTTTGCCGCAGTTAGTGCGTGCGGATACCGGGCGAGTGCATACAGATTTCAACCAAACTGCAACGGGTACGGGAAGGCTTTCTTCTTCTAATCCAAATTTACAAAATATTCCCATCCGCACCGAGTTTTCGCGGCAAATTCGCAAGGCTTTTTTACCGGAGTCCGGTTGGCTGATGGTGTCCGCTGACTATTCTCAAATAGAACTGCGAATTTTAGCTCATTTGAGTCAAGAACCTGTATTAATAGAAGCTTACCAAAATAACCGAGACGTGCATACCGTGACAGCTCAACTGTTGTTTGAAAAAGAGGAAGTAACCCCGGACGAAAGACGGTTTGGCAAAACGATTAATTTTGGGGTAATTTACGGTATGGGAGCGATCAAGTTTGGCAAATCGATGGGTAAAAGCGCAGCAGACGGCAAAGAGTTTATTAAGCGATTTAACGAGCGTTACAGTAAAGTTTTTGAATATTTGGAGAAAGTAAAAAAAGAGGCGATCGCCCTCGGATACGTTACCACAATTCTAGGCCGCCGCCGCTATTTAAAATTCGAGAGCGAAAGCCTCCGCGACTTAAAAGACCGCAATCCCCAAGACATTCACTCCGATAGACTTAAATCTCTCAGCAGAGATGATGCCCAATCTTTGCGGGCGGCAGCCAACGCTCCCATTCAAGGCTCCAGTGCTGATATCATTAAACTTGCCATGATTGAGGTACACAAAATTTTGCAAAATTATCAGGCACGGCTGCTGCTGCAAGTTCACGATGAATTAATATTTGAAGTCCCACCCGATGAATGGGAAGAATTGCAGCCGAAAATTAGAATGGCGATGGAAAATGCTCTGCCACTTAGCGTACCGCTGATAGTTGACATCCACGCTGGGCAAAATTGGATGGAAACTAAATAAAAACAGAAAACTATGAGCAAAAATCAAATGGCTGTTTACCCAACAATCAAAAGCTTGAGTATAGTGTCTATACTTTTGCTAACGTTCGGCTGTCAACCAAAGTTAACACCCAACAACTATGCTGTCAAACGAGTCAGCGACGGCGACACCCTTGTCGCCAGCGATGCCGCTGGGAAAGATATCAAAGTGCGTTTTGCCTGTGTAGATGCACCGGAAGTCGCGCACACCAATGCTGAGAAAAATAGCAAAGCAGCCGCACAAAAAAATCAATTTAAGTGGGGAAATCTAGCGATGCAAAGAATGCAGCAGCTAGTCAAAGAAGGGGGAGGTCGCGTTGTTTTGACCGTCACCGATACTGACCGCTACGGTCGTAAAGTTAGCGAAGTTCGCTTGCCAAACGGCATATTTGCCCAAGAAGTTTTGACCCGCGAAGGATTAGTAATGGTGTACCGTCCTTACTTGAAAAACTGTCCTAGTGCAAGTGTTCTGGAACAAGCGGAAGCCGAAGCTAAAAAAAGTCGCCGCGGCGTTTGGGGAGATTCCAAGTTTGTTCCAGCTTGGGATTTTCGCAAGAAATGATTTAGTCATTGGTTATTGGTTATTGGTGGTTGACAGTTGACTAGACCTCTTGCAAAAATAATTAGGACGGGCTCTCCGGCCCATCCCACAAGAAAAAATAACTCTTGTGGGATGGGCCGGAGAGCCCGGCCCATAAATTGATGAAAAGGATTTTTGCAAGAGGTCTACTGTTAACTGTTACCAGTTCTCCATGCCCCATGCCCCACGCCCAATTCTCCATGCCCTATGCCCTATGCCCAATTCCCAATTCCCCAACAAATGTGATAGGCTCCAGGTGATATTACTCCGCCCTAAAAGGGCAAAGCTTCTAAACCTCACGATTTAGATTTTCTGGTTGTTTCCTTACGGTTTTTCACCCACTATCTAGATATGTAGTTACCCGCATATCCCCGACGCTCTGATTGCCCAGACAGTTTCCTTTCCCGACCATCCATCGGTACAAATGCCAACCAGTTTATATCGTTTGGAGGCCCCGGCTTATGCCTGACTTTTACTCTCAAGATATCCGTTGTTTGCTTTCGGTATACACACTCTAACACAAAGCCGTCCTCAAGGACGGGGTTTTCAACCCAATTTTCTGATAAACTAATAGACTGCTGACAAAAGCGGTCTATTGCAATCACCCAAAATTAACTTTAAGGGACATCAATGAATTTCAAACATCTGGTTATTTCTGGCATTGCCCTGATCCTCGGTACTGCAATTGTAGGAAATGCGATTGCTCAAGAACTGACCGACGACCAAAAAACGGTTGTTTGTCGCTTGAAAACAGAAGTTGACCAGCGGAAAGGCAACGGCCAAAAATTAGTATTTGTGCCGTTGCTGGGCCAAGTTCGCAAGCAAGTTTCATCTCCTTTTAGAGCCACGCTGCATCCTAATCTGGAGTATGTTTTTGTTGCCACTTGCGACGGAAATTGCCAGGATTTAAACTTATCTCTCAAGGATGCAAGCGGTCAGGAAATCGCTGCGAGTCAAAAAACAGGCGAACTGGCGTCAATCTCTTTTACTCCGCCATCCCAAGGCGAATATCAAATCACTGCCAAACCCGGGGAATGCACGAAGGCAGAGGGTTGCAGTTTCGGCATGGGAATCTTCGTTCCTACCTCTGCTAGCGTACCTAATGCTTCAAAAATTCCTGCTGAGATAGCACAATTTCGACTTTGCCAGTAGAGGAGAACTTACAAGTTGTGAGTTGTGAGTAGAGTAGAGTTTTGAATAACAAATCTAACTCATAACTTGCAACTTATAACTCGTAAATTTTTATTAGTTATTCACAACTTCGCCAAACAGTCAAGCAGAGAAATCAGTGGAACTCTGCAAAGACCCGAAAGTGCCGAAATTTGGTTGGGGATGAAAAACTTTATTTACCCTCACGCAGGCATCAATTAGAATATAGATAGTGCCTCTCAGGGTGACGAGTATATTTCCCATGTCTTCAACCTTAGCCTCGAAAAATCAACCTCAGAACCCTCCTCAAACAGAGTTGAGAAATCTGTTCAGTCGCTTGGGTATCAGGCAGAAAATCGGCTGCGGATACGCCTTGGTCCTTGGTATTGCCATTTTGGGTGCTGTGGCGGGACGGGGAGTAGAATCCTATCACAAACAGCAAGTTAGAGAAAAACTAGCGATCGACCGAGATAAAGCGGAAATCCTGACCAACCTAAATAATACGGTGCAGGAAGTCAGAATTCACCAGCAAGAGCTGGTTAGTCTGATGGCAACACCGCAAATTTTCGATCGCGAACGCTCGGAATTCCTGACCCGCGTCGCCCAGATGAGCGGACAACTCGAACAACTTCAAAGCCAGTCGCTGACTTCAAATTCCGCAGTTGCCCAAGATTACCAACTGCTTCAAGAATTCAGTCAAGTCAACGGCAAAACAGTAGAAGCTTACTTCCAACAAGTACAGAATCTGTTGGGGAGTACAAAATTATCTGGTTTGAACCCAAAACAGCGACTGGGTTTTCAGCGGAACTTAAACAATTTTGTCACTAGCCAAACCGCTTTGAAACTCGAGCAGTTTTCCTTGGATTCAGCCCAACTGGCCACCAGCTTTCGCGAGAAAGCAGACGAGGCATTTAGAACCTACGAGAAAGCAGAAAAACTCGGAACTCTAATTCTCGTGGGTTCTCTCTTGATATCAGCAGCGATCGCAGCCGTACTTGCAGTATACACCAGCAGGGCGATCGCCCGCCCCTTAGAAGCCACCACCCTCATCGCTCAGCGAGTGACAGAAGAATCCAACTTTGACCTGCAAGTACCAGTTACCACTTCCGACGAAGTGGGAATGCTAGCAACTTCCCTCAACGAACTGATTCAGCGGGTAGCAGAATATACAGAAGACTTGCACGAAGCAAAAGTAGCAGCCGAAGCTGCCAACCGCTCGAAAAGTGCATTTCTCGCCAACATGAGCCACGAACTCCGCACCCCCCTCAACGCCATCATCAACTACAGCGAAATGCTGCAAGAAGATGCTCAAGATTCGGGTTCCGAAGATTTTCTCCCCGACTTAGAAAAAATTCAAACCGCAGGCAAACATTTGCTCGACATGATCAGCGACATCCTCGACATTTCCAAAATAGAAGCCGGTCACGTCACGCTTTATTTGGAAAACTTTGACGTGGCGACCATGATTGAAGAAGTGATGACTACGGCTCAACCGCTAGTAGAAAAAAAAGGCAATGCTTTAGCGCTGAAAGCCAAAGGCGAACTCGGCACAATGTACGCCGACCAACCGAAAGTCCGGCAAATTCTCCTCAATTTGCTCAGCAATGCTGCAAAATTTACCGAAAAAGGCGTCATTACTATCGGCGTCGAAAGAATTAAAAATGAAAAACAAAAACCGACGAAAAAAAATAAAAATAATGATTTTAACTCTGGATCAAACTACATTTCTCAAGTTTTAATTTTTCGAGTCAGCGACACCGGCATTGGCATGACGGACGAGCAATTGGAGCAGATTTTTAAACCTTTTACCCAAGCTGATGCCTCAACTACCCGCAAATACGGAGGCACTGGTTTGGGATTGACAATCAGCCAGCGTTTGTGTCAAATTCTCGGCGGCGAAATTAGCGTCGAAAGCGAAGACGGTAAAGGCTCCACTTTTATTGTCAGTCTCCCGGAACGGGTGGTAATGCAGGCATGAAAACAGTTGGCAGTTGACAGTTGACAGTTGACAGTTGACAGTTAACAGGTTGATAGTTGATAGTTGATAGTTGATAATTGATAGTAGTCATTAGCCGTAGGGTGCGTCGCCATCAACAATCCCTAAAAAAATCAACAATCTCCGAGCGACGCACCGGTGTAAAATTAATCAGCAGTTATTAATTGTTATACACTCAAAAAATGGGCAAGGTCGAGCGATCGGGAAAACTCCTCAACGCGCTTGACCAATGCAATTTTATGAAGGTTTATCAAATTCTCTAGACAATCCTAACATTCTCTTCACCTCTGCTAAGGGCACAGAAGGCTGATTTGCATCTTCCTCTTTGGCAGCCCTCAAGTCCATCAAATCTTCTATGTCAGCAATTAATGCTAGCAGTGCTTCAAATTCTTCGTAAGGTATCATATCAAATCCGTTGGAATCGGAATTATTCATCTCTCTCTTCTCTTCCTCTGTGCCCTCTGCGGTTAAATCATTCCAAAACAACCGTAAACGATATCACTGCAAATTCTTTTTTGCCATTTTTGGTAATAAACTCAGGATGTAATTGAATCATGGATATTTCCTCCAATCCTCTTAGTAACTAGCAGTAATTAGCAGCTTTTAGGCGCGACAGTTTACGTTTTCCCTGCGATCGACTGCGACAAAGGACGGAAATACCTATCTACACAGAGGGGAACACCGATCCGATCGCCCTCCGCAACTCCCTACAATGATGATTGTACGGGCAATTAAGCAATTGCCTCTACAGCAGCCATCATTTTTAATGCAGGGAATTAAAATTTATGCAACCGAATAATCCAAACCAATTTACAGAAAAAGCCTGGGAAGCCCTCGCTCGCACCCCCGAAATCGTCAAAGCAGGTCAGCAGCAGCAGCTAGAAAGCGAACATTTGATGAAAGCTTTGCTGGAACAAGAATCGGGACTCGCTAGCAGCTTATTTAACAAAGCGGGAGTTTCTGTAGCAAAATTGCGCGATCGCACTGATGAGTTTATCAGCCGCCAGCCGAAAATCTCTGGAAGCGGCGGCAACGTTTATCTCGGTCGTTCTCTCGACACTTTGCTCGATCGCGCCGAAACTTATCGCAAAGACTACGGTGATGAATTTATTTCGATCGAGCATTTGATACTAGGGTACGTTAAGGACGATCGCTTCGGCAAAAATCTGCTGCAAGAATTTAAACTAGATGAAGCCAAGCTCAAAGATATCATTACCCAAGTCCGGGGGAAGAACAAAGTGACCGATCAAAATCCAGAAGGCAAATATGAAGCGCTGGAAAAATACGGCCGAGATTTGACAGAAGCCGCGCGTCAAGGCAAACTCGATCCGGTAATCGGACGGGATGACGAAATCCGCCGCACGATTCAAATTTTGAGCCGTCGCACCAAAAATAATCCGGTATTGATTGGGGAACCGGGAGTCGGCAAAACTGCGATCGCCGAAGGACTCGCCCAGCGAATTATCACCGGAGATGTGCCCCAATCTCTCAAAGACAGACAATTAATTAGCTTAGATATGGGCGCATTAATTGCCGGTGCAAAATTCCGGGGAGAATTTGAAGAACGCTTGAAAGCGGTGCTCAAAGAAGTGATGGACAGCAACGGCAAAGTCATCTTATTTATCGATGAAATTCACACCGTTGTCGGGGCCGGCGCGACTCAAGGCTCGATGGATGCCGGTAACTTGCTGAAACCCATGTTAGCGAGGGGAGAATTGCGCTGTATAGGGGCTACAACTCTCGACGAATACCGCAAGTATCTCGAAAAAGATGCGGCCTTAGAACGCCGCTTTCAACAAGTTTATGTTGACCAACCGACAGTTGAAGATACTATCTCGATTTTGCGGGGTTTGAAGGAACGCTACGAAGTTCACCACGGTGTGAAAATTTCTGACAATGCGTTAGTGGCGGCGGCTACTTTGTCTACTCGATATATTAGCGATCGCTTCCTTCCCGATAAAGCGATCGACTTAATGGACGAAGCAGCGGCTAAACTCAAAATGGAGATTACCTCCAAGCCGGAAGAACTCGATGAAATCGATCGCAAGGTTTTACAGCTAGAAATGGAAAGACTGTCGCTGCAAAAAGAAAGTAATGCTGCATCGATCGACCGTTTGGAAAGACTGGAAAAAGACTTGGGAAATCTCAAGGAACAGCAAAGCGCTTTGAATGCCCAGTGGCAATCGGAAAAAGGTGTCATTGGCAGCATTCAGAACATTAAAGAACAGATTGACAAGGTTAACATTGAAATTCAGCAAGCAGAATTAAAATATGACCTAAACCGCGCTGCTGAGTTGAAATATAGCAAGTTAACCGAATTGCAAAAACAACTGCAAGAAGCAGAAGCTCAACTTTCTGCAACTCAAACCACAGGTAAAACTTTGCTGCGGGAAGAAGTTACAGAAGGTGACATTGCGGAGATTATTTCCAAGTGGACGGGAATTCCGATCAGCAAGTTGGTTGAATCGGAAATGCAGAAACTTTTGCACTTGGAAGATGAACTGCACAAGCGGGTAATTGGACAGGATGAAGCGGTGACGGCGGTTGCAGATGCAATTCAGCGATCGCGCGCAGGTTTAGCCGATCCGAACCGTCCGGTTGCGAGTTTTATCTTCCTCGGCCCCACGGGTGTAGGGAAAACGGAATTAGCCAAAGCATTAGCGTCTTATCTGTTCGACACCGAAGAGGCGATCGTGCGAATTGATATGTCGGAATACATGGAAAAACACGCGGTTTCGCGGTTAATTGGTGCGCCTCCGGGATACGTCGGCTACGACGAAGGCGGACAATTAACTGAGGCTGTGCGCCGCCGTCCTTACTCAGTGATTCTATTCGATGAAATCGAGAAAGCACACCCGGATGTATTCAACATCATGCTGCAAATTCTGGATGACGGCCGCGTCACGGATGCTCAAGGTCACACGGTAGACTTTAAGAATTCTGTGATTATTATGACATCGAATGTCGGCTCTCAATACATTTTAGATGTGGCGGGAGATAACGAACAAATGCGGAGTCGGGTGATGGAAGCGATGCGGGGAACTTTCCGCCCGGAATTCTTGAACCGGATTGATGAGATGATTATCTTCCACGGTTTGAGTAAGGCGGAATTGCGGCAGATCGTGCTGTTGCAAGTGAAGCGGTTGGAAAAACGGTTGGCCGATCGCAAAATGTCTCTGAAATTGTCGGAATCTGCGATCGACTTCTTAGCAGAAATTGGTTACGATCCGGTTTACGGTGCGCGGCCTCTGAAGCGGGGAATTCAACGCGAGTTGGAAACGCAGATGGCGAAGGGTATTTTGCGGGGAGATTTTGCTGACGGGGATACCATTTTTGTGGATATCGAGAATGAAAGGTTGGCGTTTAAGCGGCTGCCGGCACAGTTGGTGACTGCTAAATAATTTGAGTAGGGTGGGCTGCGGCCCACCTTATTTTTTTGAGGCGATGGTTCTTTTTTTTACCGCAGATGTAGGCGGATGGACGCGGATGGACGCGGATGGGATTGCGGGCGATCGTTCTTAAGGGCGATCGCTTTCTGATTTATCTTTTTTCAACTCTTGGCGCTCTCGAACAGATTTCGTCAGCAGGTACGTTGCCAAGCTGCTAACGGATCTGCTGTCTTCTTCTGCCCATTCTTCGAGAGCTTTTTGAATCTCTTCTGGTAGGTATGCGGTAACTCGTCCCCGTGAAGCCATTTGTTGCACTGCAAAACATTTCAACACAGTCCATCTTACGCCGTGGTCATCGCTTAAGGGCGATCGCTCCGAGATTCTTCATTTTTCTGTTCTTGGCGATCTCTAACTGCTTTAGCTGCCACATGGGAAAGCAAGTTTGCGAGGGTTCTATCTTCCTCTTCGGCCCATTCAGACAAGGCTTGATGAACGTCTTCTGGCAGTGTAACTGTAACTCGCATTCGTGAAGGCATAGGTGGGCACGGTTTTACTTGAATTGTCTTTAATTTTACACTCCAAACCCTTTCAGTATTGCGCGAATTCAACTGGGGCTATCGCTCCGGAATTCGTCCTTTTTCTGCTCTTGGCGTTCTCGAACAGATTTCGTCAGCAGGTACGTTGCCAAACTGCTAACGGATCTGCTTTCTTCTTCTGCCCATTCTTCCAGAGCTTTTTGAATCTCTTCTGGCAAGTATGCGGTAACTCGTCCCCGTGAAGCCATTGTTGCACTGCAAAACATCTCAACACAGTCCATCTTACGCTGTTTTGAGTTAAGACCGATAAAAATATTTCATTTTAAGTCATTTTATATTATTGTACGTCATTATGTGTTATACTACAACCTGTAAACAGTCAAAAGCCAGCCCCTTACTGTCCAAGGTTCCGGGCTGGCTCTGGCTCCAAAAAGATCAATGGAGTGTATTCAATTATGACTTATAAAGACCGCTTGCACTGTTGGGCGATCGCCCGTCTGTTACCCACTCAGCAATGGATTATTGTTGCCCGCTTCCGCAGTCGTTCTGATGCAGACGGGCATTTTCAGTTTCTGCGACAAACTATACCTCACGTTAAGTTTGAGGTTGTGTTCGATTTAAGCGGGGATAGCAACCGTTTATCGTCGTTGGCCCGTCCTTCCAATCCCGTCAGCAGCCCGTTATAAACTGTAGTTTTCCGGCTGTTTTGAGTTGATTCAATTTGGGCGATCGCACTTTTTTCGATAAGTGCGATCGTCCGTACCCTCTGTGCCAAATCAGAATTTACACTGCGGTAGCCTCAAAACTAAAATTCTCCGAACAGGACTTTATTAACATTGGGCTGTGGTAAAATGATCGTATCCACCACACTTTCTCGTTACTTAAAAATATGCGATCGAAACTAGAAGAAATTACGCTGCAAGACAGAAATGCTGCTGAAATGGAAATTCGCGAGAAGCAGAAGCAAATTAATTACGATACGAGAGACTATCCACTCGAAATACTTGTTCAAAAATATATGGAAGGAATTAACGATGATACTAGCAAGTTGTTTATTCCCACCTACCAACGCGAACTTGTTTGGGATGAAGCAAGGCAATCAAAGTTTATCGAATCGGTAATTTGGGGGCTGCCAATACCTTCTATATTCGTTGTTGATATTGGTCATGATGAAAATGATGAACCACGTTTAGAGATCGTATACGGTGCACAACGCATTCTTACCCTAACTAGATTTGTTAACAACGAATTAACCTTAAGTGGACTCAAAAAAATAGAGCAGTTAAATGGATTTAAGTTTAGTGATTTACTCATGCCTCGCCAGAGGAACTTCAACCGAAAGACAGTTCGGACGATCCAATTAACTGAAGCTGCAAATAAGGAAGTCCGACGAGATTTATTTAAACGGATACAATCATTTTAATTGCAATGTAAATCTATTTTACATACTGCACAAAATCTGATGCAACCCGTTTTAGAAATAAAGTAGTTGCGCGTCGTATTGAATATTTCCGCAATTAACTGCCATGTAACACTCATGAATACTGTATTTTTAGACTTTAATACACGCGCCAAAAAGGTGAATGATTACTTCATTTTTCTGGAGAGATTGGAAAAACAGACAACGAAGTTAGCTGTATTCGATCCTGCTGGCACATACAAAATACAAAGCCTCGATCCTGAGTTAGCAAAAACTCTGAAAGCTAATGGTTTTTTGTTACTGTATAACTTAGTTGAATCTACTATGCGAAATGCGATTGAAGCCATATTCGAGGAGTTCAAAAATAAAGGAATCTCCTTTGACCGACTAAAACCCAAAATCAAAATAGTTGTTCTTCAAAATGTTAAAAATCGTTCTCCTAAGAAAATTCATTTAACAATCAACCAAATCTCTACAGATATCATCACAGCTACATTTGAGCGCGAAGAACTGTTTTCAGGAAATGTGGATGCTAGGTTGATTAAAGAAATAGCGGAAAATTATGGTTTTTCATATCAAACAGACTTTAGTAAAACAAAGAACGGGCAAAATCTTGTAGTTGTTAAAAGCCACAGGAATGATTTGGCGCATGGGATTAAGTCTTTTGAGGAAGTTGGGCGAGATAAGACAATTAAGCAACTATTAGAAATGAAGGAAGAAGTCGTAGAGTATTTGACGCAAATACTGGAAAATATCAGAGATTATCTTGACAATGAAGAGTATTTGGAGTTACCCACAGGTAATCCTTAATTTTTGTTTTCTTCAGTCCGCGCAGGTGTCCAGAAACCTGGTTTTTGCGAGAATACTTCCTACAGCCTGCACAAACAGCAAAAAACCCGGTTTCTCGCGATCGCCCTCAACCTAAAATGACGCAATTACGTTAAAAAAACCGGGTTTTGGCGGCAAGGAGTGATAACTTACTTCCGCACCATCACAGACTTAATTACAGCATTCGGCTGATATTTATTAGTCTGATAAAATCCCCCTTTACCAGCGCCATAAACTCCCGCAAATTGTTTCCCTTCAGCCCTGGGAACAAACATAATGTTTCTAGTGGGTTGCTTGGCAAATACAACCCCTTCTCTCATTTCATTATCCACATTGTAAGATAAAGTCGCCTTGCCGTAAATTGCCTCGGCTTGTTTCAGAGTCATTCCCGGCCCGACGCCCTGAACTGTTTTATAATTAGCATTTTCAGTCATCAAAAGTTCAATGACATCGGTATCTTTTAGCTTTGTACCCGCAGGGAGCATAACACTTATGCGATGAGTACAAATACTCAGAAATACCATGCTCCTCATTAGTCCATAATTAAATATGTT
>NZ_JAUBWA010000021.1:0-67123 GCF_036702825.1 Microcoleus sp. A003_D6
TCTATCCTTTCTCTTCGCTGTGCTTACCTCAACGGTCAACTTTCAATTTGATATATTTGCCAAAGTGAGATGCACCCCTTTGGCAGAATGGGGACAAGCCGCAGCGGTTGAGGAATTAATTGAGTTTCTTGATGATGTATCGCCTGAATTTGTCAAGCAGACTCTCAAATGGGCGGAGCTCCTCAGTCTTGTCTCGCATTTAGGAAATCAGAAGCAAGACGGTAAGGATTACTGGCAGATTGACCCTGTAGTTGGTCGTCTGCTCGAATCTATGGCAGAGTAATACAAACTTTCTGCTGTGCGATGTAGTTAAGCAACATCTCTGACTTAATATAGGCGATCGCCCGCAGCAGCTAAGTAGGGTGCACATTGCCCACCCTACTTAGAACCTATTTAAGATAAAATTAAAGTTAGGGATTATGGCTAAATGAGCGGGATTAACCAAGTAGTGGAACAGAAAAAATTGCCAGAATTGGGATTAGTCTGCATTACAACATCCGATGCAGTTCGCTTTCGCACAGTCACCCGGAAGCGGCTGTTGCAGCTAACAGAAATTGAACAAGAAAAAGTATTGCGCGAGTTGTATGCAGATAACTTAAAACGACTTGACAAGGCGATCGACTTCTGCTGTGCCAATGCGATTAAATTGTATCGAATGACTTCTGCACTCTTTCCTTTTGCAGATACAGATTTGGGGGAAACAGTGTTAACTTCCATGAGTGAAGAATTGCACAGAGTGGGCGATCGCGCAATTTCCCTCAACATCCGTTTGGTGCTCCACCCGGATCAATTTGTTGTCCTCAGTTCCGACAAGCCTGATGTCGTTAAGAACAGCATAAAAATTCTGGCGGCTCATGCTTTAATTATGGACAAGTTGGGACAGCCCCGATCGCCCTGGGCACTGATGAACATTCACGGCGGTAAGGGCGATCGCACTTCCCAACTCAAATCCGTCATCCGCGATTTACCCGAATCTATTCGATCGCGCTTAACCTTTGAAAATGACGAATACGCTTACAGTTCCTCAGAACTCTTAGAAGTTTGTCTCGATACCGCAGTACCGATGGTTTTTGACGCCCACCACCACGTCATTCACGAACATTTAGAAAGTTATGACGATCCGAGTGTGGCCCAAATGCTAGCAGCAGCCCGCACAAGTTGGTCGGTTCCTGAATGGCAATTAGTACACATATCAAACGGCCGAGAATTTTTTGCCGATCCGCGCCACAGCGACTTGATTGCAGATATGCCCAATTGCTATTATGATGCTCCTTGGATTGAAGTAGAAGCTAAATTCAAAGAATTAGCTATTGACAAGTTGCGGACAGAATGGTTGTCTGCGAATGTTCGGGAATTTAGCAATGTCTCGTAGGGGCGAGTCAGCAACAGGCAAGATGCCTGTTCCACAACAGGCAAGATGCCTGTTCCACAACAGGCAAGATGCCTGTTCCACAACAGGCAAGATGCCTGTTCCACAACAGACAAGATGCCTGTTCCACAACAGACAAGATGCCTGTTCCACAAGATTTAAATGTTGTTGTGGGGTGGGCTTCTAGCCCGCCCAAATCGCAACAGGCAAGATGCCTGTTCCACAACAGGCAAGATGCCTGTTCCACAACAGACAAGATGCCTGTTCCACAACAGGCTTTCCGGCCTGTTCCACAAGAGTTAAATGTTGTTGTGGGGTGGGCTTCTAGCCCGCCCAAATCGCGATTATTGCCAAAAATTATGTGCGGAAGATTCACTCTAAATACTTCAGCTCAAATCATCGCTGAATTCTTCAAACTCTCCGAAGTTCCAGACATCAAAGCGCGATACAATATCGCCCCAACTCAATCAATTGCTACCGTCACAGTCGATTCCAAAAATATTGAGCGACAGTTTCAATTTATGCGCTGGGGTTTGATTCCCAGTTGGGCGAAAGACATGAAAATAGGCAGCAAAATGATTAATGCCCGATCGGAAACAGTAGCAGAAAAACCAGCTTTTCGCAGCGCCATCAAGCACAGGCGGTGTTTGATAATCGCTGACGGCTTCTACGAATGGCAGCCGCAGGGCAAGAAAAAACAGCCTTACTATTTTACAATGGCAAACCGCGAACCGTTTGCATTTGCGGGTTTGTGGGAAAATTGGGAATCTCCCGAAGCAGAAAACATTGTATCTTGCAGTATAATTACTACTGCTGCTAACGAAACCGTGCAGCCAGTGCACGATCGAATGCCGGTGATTCTCCCCGACAGCAATTGGGAACAGTGGCTCGATCCTTCTGTTAACACTGCTCAACAAGTTTTGCCGCTGTTAAAGCCCTATGCTTCCGAAGCTATGAAAGCAAAGGCGGTAAGTACGATCGTCAACAGTCCCGCTAAAGAAGGCCCCGAGTGCATTCAACCAATAGAATAAACCTAGAATTAAGCGCCGCGTGCTGTGAAACCCGGTAAAAAAAACTCGCTTGATACTTGCGAAATTACAAAATCTGTGGGTGTAGTTTTAGGCTGCCGATACTTCACAAACTAAGACAGGCTGATGAACAAAGTTTCTCGTTGGATAATTGTTGCCTTACTAGCGTTAGCTTGCCTAACTTTTCCCCTATTTCACCCTACACAGTTCGCTTTCACTCAGCCAACTCGAACAATTCAAAATCCTACAGAAATTCCCCAGTCGATCGACTTTGGGCGACATTTTCAAGAGTTGGGAGTTACAGGCTCAATTCTCATCGAGGATTTAAAGCACGATCTCACTTACCAATACAATCCCCAGCGCAACGCCACCGCTTTCTTACCTGCATCGACGTTTAAGATTCTCAATTCCTTGATTTCCCTAGAAACAGGGGTGATTTCAGATGAAATTCAGATTCTAACTTGGGACGGTATTCAAAGGCAAATTCCCGCATGGAATCGAGACTTGAATATGAGGGAAGCAATCAAGGTTTCTGCTGTTTGGTTTTACCAAGTTCTCGCCCGCCGAGTGGGGTACGATCGGATGCAGAAATTGGTTGCTCAAGCAGGATATGGCAACCAGAAAATCGGCGGCAAAGAGGATATCGATAAATTTTGGTTACAAGGAGAACTGCGAATTACCCCTCAAGCGCAAATTCAGTTCCTGCGCCGTCTGCACAAAAATGAGTTACCATTTTCTGAGCGATCGCTCTCGATTGTCAAAGATATTTTGATTGTCGAAAAAACTCCAGACTACACCATTAGGGCAAAGACAGGTTTAGTAGCTTTTGATGGCAACGTAAAACCACAAATTGGGTGGTACGTCGGTTATTTGGAAAAGGGTGATAATACTTACTTTTTTGCCACCAACATCGATATTCAGAACCCGAAAGACGCCTCGGCTAGAATAGAGTTAACACGTCGTTGTTTTAAGGATATGGGATTGCTATAAATAAGCAATCCCATATTCTGCTTAAATATTCTTCCCTATCATCCGCAAGACAAAATGGTTCACAGGGATAGCAAATCATGGGATTTGACAAAATCGAGATAGCATGAGTTATGATGTAAAAGGATTTGTGAGTTACAGCTTTGGTTGTATCAGCCAAAATTTGACTCACTCATATGCTCAAATACTTTTCTTCATCTTCACATCAGGGAAAGGACAAAAAATATGATTGGATACGTTACAGTCGGCACCAACAATCTTGAACGTGCAGCCAAGTTTTACGATACTTTGCTTGCTGAAATTGGCGCTAAACGATTCATGGAACTTGACCGATTTATCGCATGGAGCGTTTCTCCCGATATGCCAGGACTTGCTGTTGCAAAACCCTTTGATGGCAACGAAGCAACTGTTGGTAATGGCGTAATGATCGCACTTCAAGTTGACAGTCCAGAAAAAGTCAACTTAGTTTATAAAAAGGCGATCGAACTTGGCGCTAAGGATGAAGGAGCAGTGGGGCAAAGAGGCACGTTACCGGGGTTTTATGTGGGATATTTTCGGGATCTAGATGGAAATAAGCTGAACGTGTTTTATATGAATAAACCAAGCACTTAAGATTTTTCTGTTTGATGAGGTTCCGAAAAACAAAACTTAAGCTGTTACGCATTTAAACCACTAACGAGGCCTGTAGGGTGCGTCAGCTAGAACACTTACGCTTACAAGGGAAACGAGAAAGGAGCCGTGGCACCCTACAATACTGTTTGATGAGGTTCCGAAAAACAGAACTTATCCACTTCGACCAAAGAAATCGGGTTTTTTCGGGTTTATAAACTCTCATCAAGTATTCTCGTAAAAACCCGGTTTTTGACTACCAGTCCTAGCTATTTTTAGAACTAAAATTAAAGAATTATTAATCTATTTAAGCGAAAGATGAGAACATCAAATCCAGAGGTAAAACTGATTGATTTCAGCCAAGAGAAAGCAACAGATTTTTTGCTGCCTCAGCCCGCTGTCCTGACAAGTTCAGGATGGGATAATATCTATTTTGAACACCATCAACAGCCGCAGTTTGACACCCCAGAACATCAAGGTACATGGCACGTTATCGCCCATTGTCCTGCTTTTGAGGTGTCGGCAGAGCGATCGGGAGAACGATGGTTGGATGGTAAGCTGAAAACAGAAGCGCGGAATCAGGGAGACATTGCGGTGATTCCGGCGGGTATTTCCCAGCGCTGTAATTGGAAGACCTTAGCTCAGTTTACCATTTTGGCGATCGCCCCTGCACTCTTGGAACAAGTCGCTCAAGATTTGGTAAATCCCGATCGCATTGAACTCATCCCTCATTACATGACAGAGCAAGATATCCTGATTCAAGGGATATTCGGCGTCTTGAGACAAGAATTAGAATTTGGCAAAATCGGCGGTTATTTGCTGGTTGATAGTCTCAAAACCGCATTAGCCATTCACCTGTTGCGAAATTATTGCACCGCGCCACCTCAGCTTTCCAGCTATGCGGATGGATTATCTAAATCCAAACTGCAACAGGTAACGGAATACATCAACGAACATCTCCATGAAGACATAAAGCTAATTGAACTTGCTGCGATCGCCCAAATCAGTCCTTATCACTTTTTACGTCTGTTCAAGCAAAGCAGGGGCTTAACGCCCCACCAGTATATCTTGCAACGCCGCATCCAGAAAGCCAAGTACCTATTGCAAAAGAGCGAACTTACCATCGCAGATATTGCTTTCCGAGTCGGATTTTGCGATCAAAGTCACTTGACTAGATGTTTCAAGCGCCTGCTGGGGATGACACCGAAACAATTCCTGCAAAGTCGATCGCAATAATCTACCAAAAATCCCGCAACTTTTTTCTATAGTTCCGAATAGCTAGCTTCCTAAACTATTAGTAAGTTTTACGAGGTTTGTTTGTGAACTCTATTAACATGACCTTTCCCCTCTGGGGTTTAGCAATTTTCATTCTGTGGGTAATTGCTGTCGTTATCCTTCTACTGACAGTCAGGATTCGGCATCTATCTGCGGGTGGATCTGTCAAAGATTTTGGCACACCAAACGATGAAAGTTTGCTGTGGCGGCTATTTCGGGTACAGTCCAATTTAGTAGAAAACCTGCCCTTATATCTGGGAGTTGTTTTCCTGCTGACCTGGAGGGGCGTATCTGGAACAGCGGTAGATTTGCTGACTGTTGCGTACATCGTGTTTCGGCTAGTACACTCAGTCATTCACATCGCTGGGATTAATCCAATATTTCGCCTTTTGTGCTTAGTGATTCAGTTAGGTTGCTTGGTCGCCTTAACTGTGATGACATTCTTCTGAAGGCAGAAGGTAGAAGACAGAATTTTTGATTATTCTGAGATGTTGCACCACGATCGATAAGGGTCTTTTTTGTGGGTGGGGGCGGGTTTATTTAACCTGTTTGCAGCTTTTAAGACTGTTGGTGAACCCGCCCCTACAGCTTCCACACGAATGGTGCCCGATCTCAGATGCTGCCAACTGCCACGGCCAACTGCCAACTGACTAATGACTGATGACTAATGACTAATGACTAACTTAACTCTCGTACATCCGGGCTTCAGCCGCGTCGGGATTCTCCTCGCAATACTCCTCAAAAGCCGTTTTGTCAAGCTTGATCGATCGCTGGTGAGAAGCCTCAGCCTGCATTTCCTCTACAATATCCCAGGCTACCGCGCACTCTCTAGAAGTAGCGCCTTTCTGGGCACAGATAGTTCTGGCATCCGCGATCGCCTTTTCGATTTCATCATCAAATAAAACACTTTTCGGCTTCTCGACAAAATCGCTTTTTGTCAAGATATCCGTTACCGAAATAATGCCAAGCAGTTTGTCCTTAATCACCGGAGCCCGGCGGATGCGGGTATTCGCGAACAACCTCGCCACGTATTCCACGCCCAAGTCGGGATTCACCGTGATGCACGGTTTGGTCATAATCTCGAAGACGCGGACTTTGTGCGGGTCTACTCCGTAGGCTGTTACTTTGTAAACAATATCCGTTTCCGTGACAATGCCGTAGGCGTCTTGTTCGTGGCGGCGTTCCACAATTAACGCGCGCAAACACAGTTCGTTCATCATCGCCACCGCTTCAGCTACAGTTGCCGAACCGCGAATGGTAACAACTTCTGTTGTCATAATATCTTGGGCTTTCATCATCATTTTTTATTGCTCCCCGTTGATAAAGTCTAGTCCGTCCCGATTTGGGCAGAAAATTTGATTTCCCATCATCTTGACACTTCAGGACTGAGGCAACTGTTACGATAAATCAAGGAGGGCGATCGATCGGGGGAAGGAAGTTCGGCAACGGATTGTGTAACGGATGTAACGGATGAATGTTTAAGGAAATGATGATGTTGAGGCTTGAGGAAAGAAGGAAAATTGTCCCCACTCTCCCCATCTCCCATCTCCCCATCTCCCCATCTCCCCACTCTCCCCATCTCCCCATCTCCCCATCTCCCCATCTCCCCACTCTCCCCATCTCCCCATCTCCCCATCTCCCCATCTCCCCCTCTCCCCATCTCCCCCTCTCCCCATCTCCCCATCTCCCCATCTCCCCATCTCCCACTCTCCCCATCTCCCACTCCCCCACTCCCCCACTCCCCCACTCTCAGACTCCCAGTCTCAAAGAAGCAAAAGTTAACACAAACTAAGCAACTGCTTACGTTCGCACAGATCCCCGGCTCTGATAAACTTGATGGCTGGGAGTGCAAAAAGCACAAGGCACGCATCAGCAATTGGGAGTATATAGTTCGTGGACAATGTAATCGGTTTAGAGATTATCGAAGTAGTTGAGCAGGCAGCCATCGCCTCCGCTCGCTTGATGGGCAAAGGCGAAAAAGATGAAGCCGACAGAGTGGCTGTAGAAGCCATGCGGGAGCGGATGAACAAAATTCATATGCGCGGCCGCATCGTCATCGGTGAAGGCGAGCGCGATGACGCACCCATGCTTTACATCGGGGAACAAGTGGGTATTTGTACCCGCGAAGATGCCAAAGATGTCTGCAACCTAGATGAATTGATCGAAATTGACATCGCTGTTGACCCCTGCGAAGGTACTAACCTAGTTGCTTACGGTCAAAACGGTTCGATGGCAGTTTTGGCAATCTCTGAAAAAGGAGGTTTGTTTGCTGCACCGGATTTCTACATGAACAAATTGGCTGCTCCTGCGGCTGCTAAGAATCATGTAGATATTCGCAAAACGCCAACCCAAAACCTCAAAATTATCTCTGATTGTCTCGGTCGCAGTATTGAAGATTTGGTGGTGGTGGTGATGGATCGCCCCCGGCACAAAGATTTAATTAATGAAATTCGGCAAGCGGGTGCAAGAGTTCGGCTGATCAGCGACGGCGACGTTTCGGCAGCGATTTCTTGCGCGTTTTCTGGTTCCAACATCCACGCGCTTATGGGTATTGGCGCAGCGCCGGAAGGCGTGATTTCCGCAGCGGCAATGCGCTGCTTGGGCGGTCACTTCCAAGGGCAGTTAATTTACGATCCGGCTGTTGTAAAAACTGGTTTGATCGGTGAAAGCAAAGAGAGCAATATCGCCCGCCTGACAGAGATGGGCATCACAGACCCGGACAAGATTTACAATGCTGAAGAGTTGGCATCTGGAGACACAGTTCTGTTTGCAGCTTGCGGGATTACTCCCGGAACGCTGATGGATGGAGTTCGCTTCTTTGGCGGCGGCGCTCGCACTGAAAGTTTGGTAATTTCTTCTCAGTCGAAAACTGCTCGGTTTGTGGATACAATCCATATGTTTGACCAGCCGAAATCTCTGCAATTGAAGTAGTCATTAGTTAAAGGTTAAGAGTTAACAGTTAATTTTGAAATGTTAATTTTTCACCGCTAACCGTTGACAGTCACCGGTGATTATAAATTAGCGATAGACTAAGAATTAATCACAGGTGACTGTTGATAACTAAGAAATAAATAGTGACAAATCACAGATATGAATATTGCAGTCGTAGGTCTCAGCCACAAAACAGCACCGGTTGAAGTTCGCGAAAAACTGAGCATTCCAGAACAGAAAATTGAAGCGGCGATCGCCCAACTGCGCGGCTACCCCCACATTCAAGAAGTTGCCATTCTCAGCACTTGCAACCGCTTAGAAATTTATATTGTTACCAGCGAGTCGGAGCCTGGTGTGCGAGAGGTTATTCAGTTCCTTTCCGAATGCAGTAAAGTTTACGTGCAGTCTTTGCGCCCTCACCTGTTCATTTTGCTGCACGAAGATGCGGTGATGCACTTGATGCGAGTGGCCTCTGGCCTCGACAGCTTGGTGCTGGGAGAAGGACAAATTTTGGCTCAGGTGAAACAAACTCACAAACTCGCCCAGCAGTACAAAGGTGTCGGCAGAATTTTAGAGCGCTTGTTCAAGCAAGCTCTCACAGCAGGGAAGCGAGTTCGCACGGAAACTAGCATCGGTACCGGTGCGGTTTCTATTTCTTCGGCGGCGGCAGAATTGGCTCAAATGAAGGGTCAGCATTTAGCCAGCAGCAAAATTGCCATAATCGGTGCTGGCAAAATGTCGCGGCTTTTGGTGCAGCATTTGCTCTCAAAAGGAGCTAGCCATATTTCGATCGTCAACCGCTCTGTGCGGGGCGCCTTGGAGTTGGCCGGTCAGTTTAAAGATGCTCAATTGCACCTGTATCAGCTCTCGGAAATGATGCAGGTAATTGCCGGCTCTGACTTGGTTTTTACCAGCACAGCCGCTACAGAGCCGCTGTTAAATAAAGCTAAATTAGAAGCTGTTTTAGAACCCGATCGCTCTCTGATGTTGGTGGATATTTCTGTGCCGCGCAACGTTGACTCGGATGCGAAGGAACTCGCTAATGTGAAGTCGTTTAATGTGGACGACTTGAAAGCAGTGGTAGCTCAAAATCACGAAAGCCGCCGCAAAATGGCAATGGAAGCTCAGGGTCTGCTGGAACAGGAAGTAGAGGCTTTTGATGTCTGGTGGCGCAGTCTGGAAACTGTTCCTACTATTAGCTGTTTGCGGGATAAGATCGAATTGATTCGGGAACAAGAGTTAGAAAAAGCTTTATCGCGTCTGGGCTCTGAATTTTCAGAGAAACATCAAGATGTGATTGAATCTTTAACAAGGGGGATTGTGAATAAGATTTTGCACGATCCGATGGTACAGTTGCGCGCTCAGCAGGATATTGAGGCGCGCAGGCAAGCGATGCACACTTTGCAAACGCTGTTTAATTTGGATGTGGATGTCAATCAGCAGTACAGCTAGTTTGTCATTGGTCATTAGTCATTGGTCATTAGTCATTGGTCATTAGTCATGTTTTGCATCAGCTTTTAATGTAATTAGGACTTACTCATTTGCTCACTAAGCAATGGGGTTTCTTAACTAAAATTTAGGGTTTTACTTGTTACCAGGCGAAGAGCTTGAGAACCAGTTTAAATGACTAACAACTAATGACTAATGACTAATGACGTTCGCGATCGGGGACAGCACTAATGACTAACAACTAATGACTAATGACTAATGACTATTAAGCGAATTTCTCAATTAATTTTGCTGATTTTAGGGCTGTGGTTAGTTTTTGAGTTAGCCTCCCGCGTTGCGGCAGAAATTCTCTGGTTTCAGGAAGTTGGATATCTTCAGGTTTTCCTGTTAAGGCTGAAAAGTCAAGGGTTACTGGGGGTAATTCCAACTGCCATTTCAGTTGTTTTTTTGATGGGAAATTTAGCCTTAGCGCGCCGCCTGCAACATCCGGCAGAAAACGTAAAATCAGCGGTTGCGGGGGTGCTATTGGCTTCACCGAGGGCGAACAAAACGGGGAAGAATTACGAATTACCTGTTGCTAAATCTCAAATTACCTTTTCCTGGCTGCTGTTGGCGGTATTTGGATTGAGTTCGATCGCAACTTTGACAGTAATTCACTGCGGGCTGTTAGCTGCAAACAGTCTCACCTATCTCGGTATAGCTGGCAATTTGCCTGCACCGCCCGTACAATTTGGAGTTGAGGCAATCCCACAAATAGCAGTGCAGCTATTTTCTCATTGGTGGCAGTTGGGATTGCTGCTGGGGACAATGTTAGCTGTGGTAATTAAGCCGGATTTTTGGCTGCGGACGATCGCCCTTTTGCTCAGTTTGGCGATCGGGCTTATTGCCGCCAGTCGCTGGACAAATGTTTTGCAATATTTCCACCCTACTAATTTTAACACAACCGACCCTATTTTTGGTCGAGATATTAGCTTTTATGTATTTATTTTACCCATCTTAGAATTGCTAGGATTCTGGCTAACAGTTGTATTTTTGTACGGTTTAGTATCTTGTGCTTTAACATATTTGCTGTCTGGAAATAGCCTGAGTAAAGGGATATTTTTGGGATTTTCGCGATCGCAACAGAGGCACTTGTACGGCTTGGGTGCAGCTTTAATGCTAGCCACCGCACTCCTGTGCTGGCTGGGGCGCTACGCATTGCTGTACTCGCGCGGAGACGTTACCTACGGGGCGAATTATGCTGACGTGACAGTGCGGCTGCCCTGCTATGGATTTTTGAGTATCTTGGCGGGGGCGATCGCACTTTTGATGCTGTATCAGGTTTGCCAATTCAAAATTAAAAATGAACTCATAAAAAAGATTATTTTAGCGTGGCTAGCTTTATTTTGTTTGGGAAATTTACTGCTGCCCAAAATTGTGCAGCAACTCATAGTCAAACCCAACGAACTAGCACGAGAACAGCCGTACATTCAGCGCAGCATTGCCTTTACTAAAGAAGCCTTTGACCTCAACAAAATCGAAATAAAAACATTCGATCCCGCCGGAAAACTTACTTATGCCGACTTAGAAAAAAATCAACTGACTATTAGCAACATCCGCCTGTGGGACAAGCGACCGCTGCTGCAAACAAACCGACAGTTACAGCAAATCAGACCCTATTATACATTTCCTGATGCCGATATCGATCGCTACACAATCAAAAATGAAAAAGCACAAAAGGGAGATTCGGAAAGACAACAGGTGTTTCTGGCAGCGCGGGAATTAGATTACACAGCAGTTGCGCCAGAAGCTCAAACTTGGGTGAACGAACACCTAGTTTACACTCACGGTTACGGCTTTACTCTTTCTCCCGTAAACAGAGTCGGTGTCGGCGGTTTACCCGATTATTTTGTCAAAGATATTGGAGTTGCAGCCCAGACAGGAGAGACGGCTTTGGAAGTAACTAGCGATCGAATTCGGGCCAGTATCCCGATCGGCTACCCGCGAATTTACTACGGCGAAGTCACCGATACCCACGCGATGACACCCACAAAAGTCAAAGAATTCGACTATCCCAGCGGCGAAGACAATGTTTACAATACTTACAGCGGTAGGGGCGGAATCGATCTCGGATCGATGTGGCGGCGCTTGCTGTTTGCTAATTATCTAAAAAATTGGCAAATGGCGCTAACCCGCAATTTTACGCCAGAAACTAAATTGCTCTACCGCCGAAATATTAACAAAAGAGTCCGGGCGATCGCCCCTTTTTTGCACTACGATTCCGACCCGTATTTAGTAGTAGCAAACACCAATCTTAGCCAAGATGATATAGAAAAAGAAAAAGATGACAATAGCAACGAAATTAAACCTTCACCCTCGGCGACAGATAAATCTCCCAACTATCTTTACTGGATTATTGATGCCTATACAGCGAGCGATCGCTATCCGTATTCTGACCCCGGAAATCATGAATTTAACTACATCCGCAACTCCATTAAAGTAGTGATTGATGCCTACAACGGGTCTATTGACTTCTACGTTGCCAATCCCTCCGATCCGATTATTAACAGTTGGATTGCTATCTTTCCCGGACTCTTCAAACCCCTTGAGAAAATGCCTCCGGCCCTCCGCAAACATATCAGATATCCAGTAGATTTGTTGAGCATTCAATCCGAACGCTTGCTAACTTATCACATGGAAGACCCGCAGGTATTCTACAATCGGGAGGATTTGTGGCGAGTTCCCAATGAAATTTACGGCAGCGAACAGCAGCCCGTAGAACCGTATTATTTGATTACGAAACTGCCAACGGAAACAGCAGAAGAATTTATTTTGCTGCTGCCATTTACACCAGTAAGTCGCAACAACTTAATTGCTTGGATTGCAGGGCGATCGGACGAGGAAGATTACGGAAAATTGCTGTTGTACCAATTTCCCAAACAGCGATTAGTTTATGGCCCGGAACAAATAGAAGCTTTAATCAACCAAGATCCGGTTATTTCCGAACAAATATCTCTCTGGAATCGCCAGGGTTCAAAAGCGCTTCAAGGCAATTTATTAGTAATTCCCATTGAACAATCTTTGCTGTACGTGGAACCTCTTTATTTAGAGGCAGATCGCAATAGTTTACCAACTTTAGTCAGAGTTATTGCTGCCTACGAAAACCGCATCGTCATGGCAGAAAATCTTGACAAGGCACTCAAGGCACTTTTTCAGCCTAAAGCTACCAATAAACCTGCGATTGTGCGACCTGTAGAAGGAACAGCCCCGGCTTTGAATTGATAAGCTGTTACGCATTTAAACCACTAATTAGGGCTTGCTGAAAAAGTGTACAGAGTGGAAAAACGAGGCTACACAGCTTGAAAAATCGTAGGTTTATTGCTAAATTTCCAAATTTAGCCAGAGATGAACAACGAAAGTGCAAGGGTTTTGAGCATCTATAATCCTATAACTTGCACTCGTTCGAGCTTCAAAAGCTTGAACCCCTTATCTGGTAGGCTTTCTACTTTTATTCAGCAAGCCCTACTTATCCTTTCTGAGCTTCATAACAGTCTATAAATTGCCTGCCACAGTTAAAACAAAGATAATTCTGTTTGCCTTTTTTGTGTCCATTCTTGTGAATATGAGTTGACTTACATTCAGGACATTCCGTTGATTTAAATTCTCGTTTGATTTTTTTGCTACTCTCGATCGCTCTCTATCATACCTCAATCCAGCAACGCCTAAAAAAAGTCCTAAATTTTTTCCGCCTCTACTTGACTTTTCCCCTAATCTTATTGTATATTAATAAATGATGGGATGGTTTAAAAATAATATTTTGAGAGAGATTGAGATAGTGAAAGAAGTATAAGCTGTTTTACATCTAAATTGCATTTTTTGTGCGGCGAGACGCCCAACCCCTACTTTTTATAAGAACTTTATCAAATTTTGCTTTATCAAATTTTGACTGTGTAGTTTAAATGCAGAACATCTTATCAATTAAATTATTAGTCTGTCAACCCTTTTATGAAAACAATTCCTCTGGTCATTAGTTTTTTAGTAGCAATTTTAGCAAGCGCGATCGGTATTATATCAGTGCAGAACGCCGCCCCAGTATCGTTAAACTTTATCTTTTTTAAATCGATACAAATGCCCGTAGGAGTAGTATTGGCAATGAGTATTAGTGCAGGACTGATCGGCGGTGCGCTGCTGCAACCGCTGTGGAACCTTTCCGATTCCCAAGGTTCGCGGCCCAAATTTCAGGCAAATCCAGAAGAATCCGACACCGCAGAATATTAAGTTAATTGCTGAATCCTTACAACGAGTAGACCTGACCGTCAATCAGCAGCCGAGTAATTCCCTTAGCTAGCAAATAAGGCGCAGCTTTTTGCAGCAGCCTGCCATCAGGAATCTTGAAAACCCTTTGATTGCGAGTAGCAAATCGGCGGGCTACTCGGTGATTGTCAAAAACAGGCAGAGTTTTCTCGCGAATTTCCGCCACCGGAATTTGACCCAGTTCGCCAAAAGCTTTCAGAGGTCTAGTGATTAACTCGGAGGCCCGATCGACTACCAAGTAGCAAATTTTGGGCAGAGATACTTCGCTTAAAGGCAAAACTTGAATCAGCCCTGTAGCCCGAAGCTCAATCGACTCGCCGGAGGATATAGAACCCAGCAGACTGCCTTCAAACAGAGAGTCTTCATCCTCTAAATCTTCGTCGAAGTCGTCCTCATCCTCATCCTCATCCTCATCCTCATCCTCATCCTCGTCGAAATCGCTAAAATCTTCACCTGCGAGCAATCCTGCGTCGGGCAGCATTGCCTGTAGTTCCCCAGTCACAACAGCGATCTCGCTGCGAGGAGCAACATAGGTTGCTTCGCCATCTGGCAAATCAGAAACATCCAAATCCGACTGTAAATTTCCTCGAATTTCGATCTCCGCAACTGCTTGGACGCCTGATAAAGAACGCTTTCGGATCGTAGGCCTCGAATTTTGGAGTGACTGCGGGACTGGGACTGACTCAGACAGGGGGACACCTACAGGATCGGTTTCGCGATCGGCCGCCGACGATTCAGCAGTCGCCTCTGTCGGTTCAGAAACACTGGTGCGATCGGACAAACGCTTTTGTTTTTGCTGGACCAGCAATTCGTATTCTGGCTCCGACAAAGCGCCCTGAAGGATGCGCCTCACAGTCGAACTGCTCACTCCGTAGCGCTTGGCCAGAGTGATAGTATTCTCGTCCGACTGTCGGTACAGTCTGAGGATTTCCCGTTTGTCTGAATCGGAGAGTTTTGTAGGCGTCATGCCAAGTTTTCCAGCAAAAAGACGTGAAAAGACGCAGGAAGTGCGATCGGCGAACTGTGATTTTTCATTTTCGATTTGAAGTTGAGAGATGCCGGCAAGGACAAAAAAGCTGGGGCGTTCCAATCGCTTGCCGAAGCAACCCAAATCTCCAATCGCTACGCGGCGCGACGAGTCCGCCTGCTCTGGCGAGAACGGGTTGAGATGTCATGTTCCAAGATAGCTCCAATTCCGAACAGGATGGCGCTGAAAACAAAAAAGACTTCCAGCAAACTGCCGCTTTGATAACTACCCTCAGCCTGAGTATCCCGCCATTTAAAGTACATATCTGCAATGTAAAGCGAAAAAGTTGCAGCCGCAATCATCCTCCAAGATTGGGAAAAACGTCCTCCCCAAAACGCCAGCAGCAGTGCAGTAGCAATAATCAGCAGAAAAACGTCCCCAACGATGTAAAACAAATTGATTGCATAGGTGTAAGGCGACAGTTGCTTGTCAAGTGCCATCACCCATGCGGGAGCTTTAGTTGGTTCTGCTGCTTCTTCTTCCGCAGGTGCGGATTTAGCAGCAGTCGCGGCGGCTTCTTTTTCCTTTGGCTGGGACGAATTGTCCAAAGCAGGCGCTTTTCCGTTGGCAGCCGTTGCTGGTGCAGATCCTGCCACTACTTCCTCGGTGGCTGCCGGAGCCATTCCTAGCTGTACCCTCCAAGAGTCAGGTGCAGCAACCCAGATAGCTACAGCAATACCAAAGGCGGCAATTCCCGCTAACAAACCCCACTGCCAAATTTCTAGATTCAGCCGCTTGGAACTCACAGCTATCACCATGCCCCCGATCAGTACCACATAGCTGCCCAGATAAAACGCATCTGCTGGAGATACATCCGGGCTCACCTGGAAATAGAGTTCCCAAATGCCAAATAGCACGCCGGCGATAAAATAGAAGAGCATCCCGAGTCCAATGCCCAGCCATACGTTGCGCCCGCTGGCCATGTGGGGGCTTCTCCAGTTTCTAAAACAGACTAAAGCAGCTCCCAGGTATGCCCCGCATTCAAAAATATAAGTGCCGATCGAGTACCAAAGCGGTAAACCCTCTTCTTGTGAGAGGGGGACGCTGAACAGCAAAAAGAACAGCAGCGCCATGACAGCCCAGACAATGCCCGCAATCACTAGGGTCTGAGCTGACAGTAAAGATGGAGATGTAGATGACTTTTCTGAAGTGCTACTCATAGGGATTTCACGAGACCTAACTAGCGGTTGAACGCACCCCATCTCAATCTTTTATTTTTGATTGTAGATGAGGATTATTTCGCGCAATAACATTGATCTGACGCTCCGGGAAAAACTGGCGTCAAGCGTGCGTGTCGTCGGGATTTTTGCCCTCGTACACTAAGAGAAAGACTAAGCAAGAATCATATCTATTTACTAATTCAAGGAATTAGTCGTTAGTCTATCTTTTGCCCGGAAATAGATGATAGAAAGACGGTTTATGTCTCCACCATTAAGGCTTTTACACTACCAAATCTCTCTCTTAAATTATACCCTCAAATGTTGCTGTCTCTGTTTTTTTTGCTTTCGCACTCCCCCACTCATATCAATGATTGTGGGTGGAGAGTGCGATCGAAATTTAGCTAAATTGCCAGACTGTAGGTTGCCTCCAAACCGACTCAACAATTTGGTTGGTCAATACAAGTTAGCAATCCAACCTGTATATCGCGTACTCCCTACAGTGCAATTATCTCGGCTCAATTATCTGCGTCCAATTGTCTGAGCAATTGTCAAAGATTTTCTATGCTGCGAGCCACAACTTGTTGAGGGCTGATTGTTTCAGCCAATCTAGAAACTGAGTCCGATCCGGTGCTGGCATATCTTGCAGCACATCGCTAACTCCCTCAGCGAAGCCCGTATCGCCAAAATATGATTTGCCCAAACGGTGGAGTTCTTGCAATAAGGTCTTGAGATGTTGCTCTTGCCAAGGGGGTACCTTGTGATTTTGCAAGGGACTAACGGTTAGCCAATTTTTGATTGCATCAGGGGAGTCTGCCTGGGGGAAGTTTCCCTGCTGAAATACCTTGGCGATATCTTTCTGAAACGATGCGGCTTGCCTTGCGCCTAAGAGGTCTTCTACATCGAAGTAAACAGCTTGGAGCAGCAGCAGGCAAGCCTGCGCGAACAGCGGTGCTTTGGCGGATTCAGTACCTGCCGGTTCTTCGCCGGCAAGCTGATCTAAACGGACTTTTCCCCAGACGCTATATCGATCCGGCTCTTCTAGCAGAACACAGGCTTTGCCTCGGTTGTCGGTTAAGTCCCGCCACAAGGCTCTGGCGTCTTCTGCTTGCTTGCCGTTGAAGGCGCTGATTAGGCGAAAAGTCTGCCCCTGATAATTGAGAATGGGAATTTGTTGATCCCGTTTTGGGTGTTGAAAATTGGTTATTTCAACATCCTGCCGTTTCAGAATAAACATGACACTGCGATTTGACTCCTGTCATGGCCGAGGTGCTGTGCTTTTGACACTCTCCAAGCCTAAAGGCGAGGGGATTCTTGATTGAACGAGTCCACTTAAATTAGCAGGATTGCCCTCCTCAAGCGTTTTGATACTTTTTTGCTAACAAATGCTAACAAATATCTAAGCTGAGATTGTTTCTCAACCTTGGCATATAAACTAATGCACGAAGGAAAATCCCCCGCGCACAACTTACGACTGCTGTACTGGCAACGCTTGATTTTCGCGATCGTGCCGATCGGGCGATTGACTATTTTGCTTTGATGCCATAGAGTCCGCTTATATATAGAGGCTCCGTACCATCAGGGATTTTCACCTTAGTCTTTCAATCCTAGTTCTACCACATTTTTCTCAAATATCAACTCGATCGGAAGGTTCGCACACATAGCTAAAGATCGGCAAATTAGTCACTGTGGCTCAACTGCTATACAAAACTTGGCTAAATTTATCAAAAAATTGGGTTTTAAACCCCGTCCTTAAAGCACGGCTTTGTGTTACAATCGCGCTCGCGTCGGGATAGGGAACTGCCACGACTCTAAATAGCCTGGTCGAAAACGTAAGACTATGCTTGCGGAGCGGATGGATCTCGCCAGTGTCAAGAATCACCGCACCTCATAAAAACAATACGGGAAGCGGGAAACGAGCGTGGCTTCAGCCCTGAGAGGAAAGCGACGCGGGGGACTTCAGTCCCCGTGTCTTTGTGCTACAATCAGACCGGGAGTAAGAACAAAAACATCTACGTATTGAAGCATCCTAGTATCGGAGAAATCCCGGCTCCTATGAAACAACGGTTAGGTTTTAGTCCTAGTGCAGTATGACAGGAAAGAGCAAATAAAGGCAGGTTGTGGAGCGTACCGCGTCTTGGCTGAGTGATGGATTCTGAAAGCATTGAAAACAAAAGTAGCTAGAAACCTAAGCTTGACTTAGGCGACTAAGTAGACGGCGTTTGGCGGCCGTAGCGAGAGTTAGACTTGGGTTTTACCTAAAACTACTCTGTCAGCAGAATCTCAGCGGCTTCAGCCCTGAGAGTGTCAAAGTCGGTGAGTGTTTCAAAACTATTGCTTTTGATGCTTGACGTATTTTCGTACATCAAACCGGTTTATGCGTAAGTCATCAAATAGACCTCTTGCAAAAATAATTAGGACGGGCTCTGGGGCCCATCCCACAATAAAAAATAACTCTTGTGGGACGGGCCCCAGAGCCCGTCCCATCAATTGATGAAAGGATTTTTGCAAGAGGTCTAATATTTACTTGCTCGATCGCACACTGCACCGATACAATAATGTTGTTAGCAATTTTTGAGTTGGGTGCGTAACTCAGTTGGATAGAGTAGCTGCCTTCTAAGCAGCGAGCCGCAGGTTCAAGTCCTGCCGTACCCGTCAACCAAACCTAATGATATCAAGGGTTTGAGCCGTTCTTTACCGCAAAGGAGAGAGCGGCTCAAACCTTATTTGTTGTGCGTTTGTTTCGCATTTTGTTTCGCATTTGTTTCGGATTTCGGTATCCGAAACATTGCTTGTCTTGAACGCGCGACATCCAGCAGCCCTATTTCCGGTTGATACGGGGCGAATCTTCCCGCTTCCCGATGGCGATCGCTGCTACCCCTCTGAGTAGATGTTTGCCACAGCCGAGGTAGTATCATAAAAAGTCTATTGTGTCAATAGCAATCGCCTGCGATGCTAAAACAGCGGCAGCAGCAGCCGGTTGTGAGCCGAGTAGCCTTCAGGCGTTATCCTTAGTAGTCAGGCTAGTTTCCGACAGGTTTGGATATGTTCCCAGCAACTATATTTCATATTCCCCAAAATTTAATGCTATTACTCGACCGCAGCGCGATCGACCGATTAAAGCCCCTATTGGCGCAAGCAACCGGAATGCCGATAATTGCATCGGAAAATACGGCAACAATTGCACTCATATTGGTTGCTCTCTTAATTCTGGGTTGGGGGTTTTATCGCGCCAGACCTTTTGGCAAACTGGGAATTTTGGCTTGGTTGCAGTCAGTGGCGCTGATGAGTCCCTGGCTGCTGTTCTTTGGTTTGTTCGCCGCCGGCATTTACCTGAGTCTAGTTGCGGTATTGTTGCTGCTCGTCGCATCCACGGGATTGTACATTTATCTGGGCCGGCAATTGCGTAAGGCTGCCTCCGATGCAGTGCGGAACTCGCGCGATCCTGCTGAGTTAAAGTCCCAAAGCGACGGTTTCTCGGCCCCTGACTCTGGGCCGGCACCAGCCAAAGAAATGATTAAGATCGTCACATCGCCACCTGCGACTAATGAATTAGAAATAATTCCCGTTCCAGTTGAAGACCTCAAGGCAATTAAAGGCATCTTTGGCATCGATACTTACTTTGCCACAGAAACGATTCCCTATCAAGATGGGGTAATCTTGAAAGGCAATCTCCGGGGAGATCCAGAACAAGTACACTCGCGTTTGACGGCAAGTTTGCAAGAAAGATTAAACGATCGCTACCGCCTATTTTTAGTAGAAAATCAGGACGACAAGCCGGTAGTTATTATCTTGCCCAGCACAAACGACCCGCAGCCAGCTACCGTATCTCAAAAAATCCTAGCAGTCGTGCTGTTGCTGGCAACAATTGCTACCAGCTTGGAAACAGGCGGTTTGCTGCTGGGTTTCGATTTCTTTAACTCGCCGCATCGATATCTAGAAGTTTTGCCAATGGCAGCGGGAATTTGGGCGGTTTTAGGCTCAGGCGAAATTGCACGCCGAGTGGTCGCAAATAGGTACAAGATTCGCTTGAGTTGGCCGTTTTTTATACCAACTTTCCAGATAGGTTCTTTTGGGGCGATCGACCGTTTTGAGTCGCTGCTACCCAACCGTAAAGTTTTGTTTGACATCGCTTTTGCTGGGGCCGCGGCTGGGGGAACAGTTGCTCTGGCAATGCTGGTAACGGGTTTGCTGCTGTCTCACCCCGGCAGTTTGTTTCAAATTCCCGCAGAATATTTCAAGGGCTCGGTTTTGGTGGGAATTTTGGCAAAAGTGGTTTTGGGTTCGGCCTTGCAACAGCCGATTGTTGATGTTCACCCGCTGGTAGTTATCGGTTGGTTGGGCTTGGTAATCACGGCGATTAATTTGATGCCGGCGGGACAGTTGGATGGGGGTAGAATCGTACAAGCAATCTACGGCCGGAAAATAGCCAGTCGCGCGACTTTGGCGACGTTTGTGGTGCTGGCGATCGCTTCTTTAGTTAATCCTTTGGCTCTGTATTGGGCGATCGTGATTCTGATTTTACAGCGGAATCTGGAGCGGCCGAGCCTCAACGAGCTGACTGAGCCGGACGACGCTCGCGCGGCTTTGGGTTTGCTAGCTTTGTTCTTGATGGTTGCTGCGCTGTTGCCGTTGACTCCGGCTTTGGCGGGCCGTCTATTAATCGGGAACTAACAGCAGCCGCAGGACTTTCATGTAATCGGCTCTTGGGTTGCGGTAGATTAGTGAAATCTAGGAATTGGGCGATCGAACTGGGGAACGGAAGGGCGATCGGGTTCGTAACTACTAATTGCCACTTAAGAGCCCCTGGTTATTTATCTATTACCAAAGTTGATTTCTGTACAAACCAAAATTTGTTTAAACTCGATCGATAAAGTAAAAATCATCTATCTGAGCATCTAGGATAAAGTCATGGCTAATCAACTTCCTCCTGTATTGGTAACTTTTGATGCAGATGTTTTGATGGCTGGCAGAACCCAAGTGTGGCAAGAATATGCCCAGGTGGGAACTTGTTACATCCCGGAAGTAGTGTACGACGAAATAGATCGTCTGACAGGGCAAGCGGTGGAAAAAGCTCAAGAGCAAGTAGCTAGAGAATTTATGCGATTTTTTGCCGACAGCGGCTGGATTGCAACTGACGCTCAAGAGACGCACCGAGCTCTGGAACCTTCTATTAAAAATCAAAGCAAGCAAGCAATGCTGGTGGTGGCGACGGCTCAGTGCGTTTACGGTTTGGCTCAGGAACACCCAGACGAATTGGTGATTTTTGTGTCCAACAGCCAGCCTCTGCTAAAGCGGTTGGCTTCTGTGGGGGCTGCGAATCTCTCCGGGATTACCGGGGCGATGCTGTTAAATTGGGCGAGGAAAGGGGAACGCCCGCCGGCGGCGACTCAGCAATTGCAAAGTTTGATGCGCACCCTCGCCGAACGCAAATTGACTCAGCGCTCTAACAGTAGAATTCAGGATGCTGCTGTTGGCAAAACCGGGACTTCTGCTAGCAAGTTAACGGAGACGCGCGGCACTTCTGAGTTGAAGTCGCCCAGCAGTTCTACTAAAACTAATAAAACGGGTTTGACTGGGAGCCGCAGTGCGAGTTCGCGCCCCAAAACGCCGCGCAGTCTGGAGGAGACGAGAGATTACGAGCCGGCTGTATATCGCATGAAACATATTACACCCCCGAAAAAAAGGGACAGCGGTTTTCTGTCTGCTGCGTTCAATTTTTTGGGAGCGTTATTTTTCTTGACGGTAGCGGTAGGTATTTTGTGGCGAGTGTTCGATGTTAGGGGTTTTAGAAAGACTTTTGTGCCGGCTCTACCGCAGCCTGTGCGAGAGTTTGTCAAGTCGATCGACCCTAAGTGATCGACAATGCAACTCTTTTGACAATGCTGAACTGGAACGAAATAATTAGTGGATTAGCACTGGCTTTTGCAGGTTTTGCTTATGCTTTAGTCTTTTTTGTTCTTCTTCCCTTCAGACAGTACGATTATGCAGCACCACTTGGGGCAATAGCAATGGCGATCGCCCTTACTGTTGCAATGAATTGGCTGCTGTCTGCATCGTTGCTAACTGGGTGGGGTTGGGTGGCTGCATTATTTGGTTGTCAGGTAGCCCTCATGTTTTTTGGTAGCGTGTTTCTGGAAGATGGGCTGTACCTGCCAAATTTGTTGTTTTTTGGAACTACGATCGTAGGATGTACGAGCGTTTATACCAGTTTTTCACAACAAAAAACGCTGTTAATTGTGGGTTTATGTACAGTATTTTTCCTAGCCTCAATGTACTTATTTTTAATTGGCGGCTATGTGCTTAGAGGCAAAAATCCGTTTCAGGGTTCTTCTACCCAGATGCTGCCGTTGTTGAATCAAAGGGTAGAAATTAGCACCGACGATCCCAAACAATTGCAGTTGAATGGTAAAACGGGCGAACTCACTCAGATCGATCGCTATGAAGTGACAGTCAAGCTAGATGATGATAAAACATTCTGGCCTTATGTCCAGGTTTGGTGGCAGGATGTTAAGGCTGCGAACTAACGGAAATCCTCAGAATTGTTCATTTCGATCCCCGAATTCGGTCAAGTAATTTCAATAAACCCGCACTGACCGGAAAGCGAGACGCAAGCCCCTGGCTTTAGACACGGAGAAAAGTCGGCAGCGGTTTCAACCGCCTTCTTTTTTAAGTTAGTTAAAGTCTTAACGTATATACATTTTTTAGTGATTGTTTTACTGGTATAATAGTTTTATGAAACAACGATACCAATACCGCATATATCCAAACATTCAGCAAGCTCGTAGCCTTGCTAAATTGTTTGGTTGCTGTCGGGTTGTATGGAATGATTCACTAGCACTAAGCTGTTCTACATCTAAATTGCATTTTTTGTGCGGGCGAGACGCCCACCCCACAAGAACTTTATCAAATTGTGACTGTGTAGTTTAAATGCAGAACAGCTTACAATTATATACAATACTTGATTGTGACAATAAAAAGATGAATAACTTAAAACTGCCCCTCAAAGATATGGAAAAGTAAATAATTCAATTAGAATCTTTCATTAAAAGTGATATCGATGCAAGAGAACTTAAACGAGCAATAGCTGTAAGGATGGCTGTCGAAGGCAAGTTCTACCATGAGATTAGCAAAATTCTCGGTGTAAGTGAATTTTTTGTTGGTCATTGGAAAAAACAATTTCAAACCAAAGGCATCGAAGGAATCAAGCTAGGGCATAAAGGGTCGCCCGGGTATTTAACAGCTCTACAAAAGACTGAAGTAATTGAGTGGCTAAAGAATAAAGAATATTGGAATTTAGATGAGCTTGTTACTTATTTAGATCGAGAGTTTGGTGCGATATATAAATCTAAACAGAGTTACTATGAACTTTTCGATCTGCCAAAGATTAGTTGAAAAAAAACTCAAAAAATCAATCATAAATTGGATGTCGAACTGGTTAAAAAAAAGACGGAAGAAATTAACAACATTTTTTTACAAAACAAGGCTGGTATAGAATCTGGGGAAACAATAGTATTGTTTTTAGATGAATGTCATCTACTTCATGGCGACCTAAATGGTTATGTTTGGGGTCAATCAAAAATCAGAATTGAAGTCCCAATTACCAATGAAAAAGATAGACAAACTTATTTTGGCGCACTCAATTATCAAAGCAAAGAATTCCATGTTCAGAGCCATCCATCTGGTCATGGAAAATCAACAGTTAAATCCATAAAATACTTACAAGATAAATATAAAAATCGGAAGATTATCTTGATTTGGGATGGAGCCAGTTATCATAAATATGGCGAATTTAGAGATTGTTTATTAGAAGTAAATGGTGACAAAGAGCCTGATGAGTGGTCAATTACTTGTATTTTATTTGCTCCAAATACTCCCCAACAGAATCCCGTTGAAGATATTTGGTTACAAGTTAAAAAATTTTTAAGCAAGTATTGGTATTTATGTAGGTCTTTTAAGATTGTTAAATTTTTGGAGAGATTTTTTTACTAACGAACATAAATTTGATTTCCCCAAAATACATAAATATAATTGCACGCAGAAAATTAATTATGATTGCTCTAGGTCTAGAAAATCATTTAGGATTGCTATATCATTCCGATGCAACCGGAAACGATATGATTTAAGGTTTTTTAGAGGGGCCCAGACAATGCAACTGCCAGAAGAAAGAAATCGTGCATTGAAACAGAATCGTCTGGCAGAACTGAGACAAAAAATTGCTATCGGTACTCAGCAAATTGTTCAAGGAAAAGTGACTGATGGTGAATTAATTTTTACCAGATTGCAGGAAAAAATTTGCTCAATTTCTAAGTCTCAGGAATGAAGACACGGCAATGCCGTTTCCCTACCCCAAAATAATCAATCTTCCTCGCTTTTTCTGCAAGCATCGCCCGATTAATTGTAGAGAAACGGCACGGCGCCGTATCCTGAGTGTGGGTAATATCAATTCTGATGCCACCCGATTTGATATAAAACTAACACCGATCGAGAACCCTTTTTAAGCAATAAAAACCAGCGTTCCCTTGCTCATTTCCAAAGTATCGCCCATTTCCATACCGTTGTGAAAAGCACCCAAAATCACCTCGCTAGTTTTGCCGAAAGCGATCGCCCCGCTAGCATCAATTCCAATTGCGCCAAAATCCCGTTGACGATCGTCAGCTTCAGCAAAAGAACGCTCAAAAGCAGCTTTCAAACTGAAACCATCTGTCACCCGAATCACAATTCGCGCCGCCAAACACTCGTCCATAATGTGCTCGCCAATCCCCGTACAGCTTACCGCCGCACTTCCAGTCGCGTAATTTCCCGCCGGCATCGCTGAGTCGCTAACCCGCCCGATGCGCTCAAAACCCTTGCCGCCAGTCGAAGTTCCAGCAGCCAAGCGTCCGTGAACATCCAAAGCTACGACTCCGATCGTACCCATACCCGCCGGTTCGGCAACCACGTCAGCCATTGCTTTGCTAAAATTACCTTGGCGTTCCTGCATCCACTCGTGCAAGCGCAAATCCGTCATCGGATCGTAAATCGGCAATTGAAGTTCTCGCAGCAATTCCGCCGAACCAAAATCAGAGAGAACCCGATCGTCCGAATGCTGCAAAAATTGAGCAAGTTCGATCGGATGTTGAACGCGAGAAACATTAATCGCCCCGCTGAAACGCTGCATCAAACCGTCCATCAGCGAAGCACTCATCCGAATTTGACCGTCCGACTGCACCACAGAACCAGTACCGGCATTGAATCGCGGGTCATCTTCCAACAATTGGCAGCCCCGCACCACTGCATCTACGGCACTTGCACCGTCTTTCAGCAGCGGATAAACTTCCTCCAAAACATCGTAAAGCGATTTCCGCACCGCCTCAATTCCGCCTTTACTGTGTAGAGAACTGCCGGCACCGCCGTGAATAACTAGCTTTGGTTGCACTTGTTGCGATGCCATACTTATAACCTAATAACCTAAAATTTTTCCTTTGCAATCTTAGCCTCGATCGAGCAAATTACCCTAAATTCTTAATCTTGAGCGGCCAAACGGCGGCGGCGACAACAACGTTCGGAGCAGTATTTGACCTCATCCCAGCAGTCCGCCCATTTTTTGCGCCAAGTAAAAGGTCGATCGCACACCGGGCACATTTTTGTCGGTAAATCGGATTTCGCTCGCTGCTTGGCCATGCTAATTTTGACAATAGATTAACTAATTCACATTTTGTACCATTTTTATGAACAGGCTTTCCGGCCTGTTCCACAAGAGTTGAATTTGATTGTGGAACAGACATCTGGCGATTATGAACAGGCAAGATGCTTGTTCCACAAGAGTTGAATTTGATTGTGGAACAGGCATCTGGCGAGTATGAACAGGCTTTCCGGCCTGTTCCACAAGAGTTGAATTTGATTGTGCAACAGGCATCTTGCCTGTTGCTAAGGAAACAACCCAATTTCTGCCAAACATCTCCCCAAATAAAAATGCTCGAAACGGCCGACGCCAACATCCGAATAGTCTTAGTCGAACCCGCAGGCCCATTGAATGTCGGTTCTGTTGCCCGCGTCATGAAAAATATGGGTTTGCACCAATTAATTTTGGTAAATCCCCAGTGCGATTATTTAGGGGAAGAGGCCCGACTGATGGCTGTTCGCGCCGCCGACATATTGGAAACTGCCAAAGTAGTCGAGAGTTTGCCCGCTGCTTTGGTTGGGTGTGTCAGATCGATCGCAACTACAGGGGATGATTGTCGATCGTTACCAACACGACTAGAAGAACCCGCAGACGCCTTGCCTTGGCTCCTAGAAGCCCCCAGCGCCCTAATTTTCGGTCGAGAAGACTGCGGCTTGACCAATGCCGAATTAAACCGCGCTCAACGCCTGATCCGCATTCCCTCCAGCGACGCCTACACTTCCCTAAATCTCGCCCAAGCAGTCGCTATCTGCTGTTACGAACTATACAAGTCAGTTGTCAGTTGTCAGTTGTCAGTTGTCAGCAGCCAGGAAGAATCGGCTCCCTTGGAAAATTTAGAGGGATATTACCAGCAACTAGAAACGCTGTTACTAAAAATTGGATATTTGCAGCAGCACACAGCAGCAAGCCGGATGGAAAAATTTCGGCGTTTGTACAACAGGGCATATCCGACAGTAGATGAAGTCGCGATGCTTCGGGGGGTGCTGCGCCAAACAGAATGGGCAATAAAAAGTTACCCGCGAGAGACATTTTCTGATACTCTAGATGGGGCGTTGCCGGAAAATCCAACGGATAACTAGGGGAAATGCCGATAATTTGGGATTTGAGGTTGAGGATTTTTTTCACAGAAGACCTCTTGCAAAAATAGCTGGGACGGGCAAGATGCCCATCCCACAAAAAGTTTTTTCTTGTGGAATGGGCATCTTGCCCGTTCCAAAATTTGATTAAAAGGACTTTTGCAAGAGGCCTAGAGAACACTCTGCACCCACTTGTCACCTTCATAACAGGGTTTGTTGACTAAAAACCTAAGCTTTGCGATAATTTGCGAGCAATAAACCCGGTTGCTGATACCATGCAGCGTCTGGGGTAAATCTAAAATCTAAAATCTAAAATCTAAAATTGATTGGCTGGCAAGCTGAAAAATCTTAAACTTGAACTTTACAGTAGTGATGAAGGAGTAAGACGTGGCAGAGCGGTTTCCCAAAGGATCGATATTATCGGTGATATCCTCGATATCCTCTCCCAACTCCGGCTCAAAGCAGCCTAAGTCCGGCAAAGCAAGTCAGTCTGGCAACTCGGGCCGCCGCCGCCCTCCCCAACCGCAAAACGGCAATCCAGAAATTCGATCGCCAGAACCTTCGACTTTGCCACCGCAACCAAGCCGCAGCAGCAGAATTAAAGCCAATTCTCCCGCACCTTCGGAAGAATTGACTGCACAAGACTTTTTATCCGATCCCCGATCGGCAATTAACCCCAGAAAACCCCGAACCACCAGCAAAACTCCCCAGTCCAAGAGTCGCCAACCCCGCAAAAAGGGTCTCGCTGCTGTCGATATGTTCGATTTTCCCGACCCGAATCTGGAAAAAGTCAGTTCGATCGCCAGCAATCCCACCAGCCAGCTCCCAACTGCCACTCCCACTCCAACCCGTGGAAGTCGCCCCAGTTCGCCTCCAGCGCGCATTCCAGACACGGGAATGCCCCCAAATGCCAAAAAAGCCCCCCTGCCTAAACCGCGCCCGCAAGCGAGCCAGAAACCTGGCAAACGCTCTGCGCCTCGGAGCGTGCCGCCATTGGTGTACGCTACTCGCTTGCTGATTTTGGGAGTTGGGATTGCGGTGATTTGCGGGACGCTGCTGTCTGTGGTGAATGCTGTGAGTCGATCGACTGTAGCGGCAGAAGAACAAACCACCCCAGGGCAGCCAAACCCAGCCGATAGCGCATCTGCTGCACCCGCGGCCCCAGAAGCGCTGCAACTGAATCAAGAATTAGGAGCTTTAAAAACTCAAGTTCAGATTTTAGCCACAGAAAATCCTACTTTGACGGCCGGAATATTTCTAGTTGATTTAGATACAGGAAGCTACCTAAATTTTAACGGCGATGCTGCTTTTGCTTCAGCTAGCACGATTAAACTGCCAATTTTAGTAGCTTTTTTCCAAGCAGTAGATGAAGGCAAAGTGCAGTTAGATCAGACGCTGACGCTAAAGCCCGAACACATTGTGGGCGGTTCTGGGGAGATGCAAGACGACGCTCCCGGCAAGAAGTATTCGGCTTTGGAAGTTGCTAAAAAGATGATTGTTGTCAGCGACAATACGGCGACAAATATGATGATTGAGTTGTTGGGAGGTGCTGAGGTTTTGAATCAGCATTTTGCAACTTGGGGTTTGAGTACCACGGTTCTTCGCAATAAGTTGCCGGATTTGGAGGGAACTAATACTACCAGTCCGAAGGATTTGATTAATATCATAGCCCAGATCGATCGCGGAAATTTGGTTTCGGTCAAGTCGCGCGATCGTATTTTGCAAATTATGCGCCAAACTCAAAACGCTTCTTTGCTGCCGAAAGGTTTGGGCGAAGGTTCAGTTATTGCTCACAAAACCGGCAACATTGATACAATGCTAGCGGATGCGGGGATGGTAGATTTGCCGAACGGCAAGCGTTATCTAGTGGCGGTGATGGTGAAGCATCCGCCGGAAACCGAGAAACCAGCTCAAACATTGATTCGGGATATTTCTCGGATGAGTTACCGCTATTTGAACGACGGGGAAACGCCAGCGGATTCAAAATTGAAAATTAAAAATTGAAAATTCAACCGGGTTTTTTCTGGCAAGTCTCGTAGACGTTATGAAACTATAAATCTGTTTGTTTTATGAAACTCAACATCCGACTCACTTGTCTAATAGCCCTCTCAACTTTAGCTGTTGGAGTCTCCCCCACCTTGACTAATGCTAATCCTGCGCCTCAATATGAAACCGACGGCGTGACAGTGATTAACAATAATATCGAACTGAATCGGGCAAAAAACTTAGCCCGTCAAGCAGCAGAAAGGGCTAATGGGGGTTTAGGCAACTATCGAGCTGAAGCTTCTATGCACGGTACTTCTAAGGAATCGCCGTTTGTTGACAATGGCAATGGGACTTGGACTTTTACTTTTCAAGGGTACAAACCCGGTACGTCTGTCTATACTGTAGAAACGGTTGTTACGGTTTCTCAAGATGGAAGGGTGATAGTTGATTACAATGGGCCAATTCGCTAGTTATCTCAATTTTGAACAACTGTGCAAAGAGCTAAGTAGATTCGGTAAAAAACCCGGTTTCTAGGGTTCGGACTGCATCCAGGACTGTTTATACAAAATATTCCAGGTTCATTAAGTACAGCAGCAGCTATATTGTGTGGTGTTAATCCTCCGGGTGCGTCGCTGCGAGATATTAGACCTCTTGCAAAAATAACTAGGACGGGCAAGATGCCCATCCCACAAAATTTTTTTTCTTGTGGAATGGGCCGGAGAGCCCGTTCCAGAATTTAATTAAAAGGATTTTTGCAAGAGGTCTATTGGATAAAACTTGCTCGCCAGACAGATGGCGACGCACCTTACACGGGCGATATCAAGATTGTGTGTACTACATATACATGGAATATGCTGTATTATCCTGGAGCGCAAGACTGTAAACAAAAGTGCGATAATGTAAATTTGCAAATCATTAACGATTGGAGGCATTATTTGCAACAGACTATTATTAAACTCTTGAAAAGAGGCTTTAACCAAGATAATTCTACCCTGAATTATCAATTAACTTTATCAGAAGCGCTAGCTCAAATTGACAGATTATTTGGTTGCGAGCGCATCCTGAAAGAATTCGACACCAATATTACAGTACCTTACTACACTCAAAGCGAGTTGGGCTATCGTTTCTATCATTCCGAGCGAGACGCCATACACATGGCTTTAAACTTTGATGGTGTATTTAAAGCAGATGGTTACTACGTCCAACCTCAAATAGTCGGCGCACAAATCGATCGGCTTTTTGCTAAAGATGTTTTAGAAATTGGCTGCGGTAAAGGATTTAACAGTCAATTTTTGGCAGAACGATATCCAAACGTTAAATTTACTGGAGTAGATTTGACCCCATTGCATATTAAACTTGCCACGCAAAAAACCACTAAAATCAATAATTTATCCTTTAAAATTGGGGATTTTAACCAACTTGATTTTCCCGATGAATCATTTGATATTGTGTTTGCTTTCGAGTGCTTGTGCCATGCCAAACAACCCCAAAAACCTCTAGCAGAAATTTTCCGAATCTTGCGTCCGGGCGGTCAACTGATTGTGTTTGATGGTTATCGCAAAGCCCCACTCGCAACATTTGATAGAGACTTGCAAATGGCTACCTGTTTAACAGAAGCTAGCATGGCAGTGCAGCATGGCTTTGCTGAAATCGAGAATTGGCTCGCTCTCGCAAATTCCGCAGGTTTTCATGTAGAAAAAAGCGAAGATTTATCTTTTGCTATTCTACCAACCCTTGGGAGGTTAAAAAAAATATCTCTCAAATTCCTAAAGTCCTATTGGCGAGCTAAGGTCATCGCTTTTTTACTGCCAAAATATTTAGTCAGAAACTCGGTTGCTGGTCTGTTAATGGGGTTTATTTTGGAGCCTCTAACAGGTTCTTGTAGTTATTACAAATTGATTTTGTGTCGCCGGAAAGTTTAGGGGAAATTGTTGAAAACGACCTAGCAGATAATTTGTTCGCTTTGATTAATTATTGTATAATTTGCGCTCTGCGGAGCGGGTGTTCCCAACCATAATTGTTGAAAACTAACTATCTCGTAAGCCCACCCGCCCAGAGACTTATCCTTTCATGTATTCGGCCATCTGCTGTTCCAGCCTAGCCAGCAATGTATCAACATCCGTCGCAGCTTCCTCAAAACAAACAGGAGGTTCAGGCTTAGGTTCAAAAAGAATCAACTTGATTTGACCTTCGCCGATCGCCAAAATCGCCACTTCTTTCTCAGGTTTGTGAGCGTTCAACACACCTACAACTTCTTGAATATGGCTTTTTACTTGACGGTTCAACTCTTCAACCGCCTCTTTCTTACAATACACAAAACGCGCTGTTTCTGCAATATCAATTGCCAAAATTTCCTCGCTTTCTTCTCCCCTTTCTAGAAATAGTCCCCAAGCCAAAGCAGCCAATTCATGTTGATTAGCTTTCACAAATTTATCTAACTTGCGACTCCAGCTATTTTCGTTGCGTTTGGACTCAGGGCTATCAAATAGAAACATTTTTTCTTCTTGTTTGTATAGACTAATATTTTACAGTCAGTTGTCAGTTGTCAGTTGTCAGTTGGCAGTTGGCAGTTGGCAGTTGACTGCTGTCATTAGTTACCCATGCCCAATTCCCAATTACCAATTAGCAATTACCCAAAACCGCTGCGTTTCTATTTTATACCAGATTGCACGCGCCAGAGCGACGCATAAATTCCGTCCTGTTCGAGAAGTTGTTCGTGCTGCCCCGATTCTACCACTATCCCCTCATCCATCACACAAATGCAATCGGCATTGCGGACAGTAGAAAGACGGTGGGCGATCGCAATTGTAGTGCGATTCTTGGTAATTCGTTCGAGCGATCGCTGAATTGCCGCCTCAGTCTCGTTATCCACCGCTGAAGTAGCCTCATCCAGAATCAAAATCGGCGGATTCTTCAAAACAGCCCGCGCAATTGCAATTCGCTGCCGCTGTCCCCCCGACAATTTTTGACCGCGTTCCCCTACAATAGTGTTGTAACCGTCCGGCAATTGGGCGATAAACTCGTGCGCTTCGGCAATTTTCGCAGCATTTACTATCTCTCGATTGCTAGCCTCAAAACTGCCGTAAGCAATATTTTCTGCCACCGTACCGTGAAACAAAAACACATCTTGACTCACCAATCCGATCGCTCTCCGTAAATCTTTTAAATTCAGGTTATTTAATTCTATACCGTCGAGGTAAATATTGCCGTACTGTACCTCGTACAGCCTCAAGATTAGCTTCACCAAGGTACTTTTTCCCGAACCAGTAGCGCCAACAATCGCAGTAGTTTTCCCCGCCGGCAGAGTCAGAGAAAAATACTGCAAAATCGGTTTTCTTTGATTGTAAGAAAAGGTAACATTTTTAAATTCCAACTCACCCTTAATCGAACTAACCGGCCGCCGAATATCACCCGTGCGAATTGCGATCGGAGTATCCAACAAATTCATCACCCGATTAGTAGAAGCCATTGCACGCTGGTATTGATCCAGAGTATCTCCCAGGCGAGTCAGCGGCCACAGCAACCGCTGGGTCAAAAACACCAAAACGCTGTAAGTTCCCACCGACAACCTGCCCGCCACCACCTCCAAACCGCCCAGAAATAGCGTTGCAATAAACCCCAAGAAAATCACAACCCGAATCAGGGGAATAAACGCAGCCGAAAGTACGATCGCCCGTCGGTTGCTTTGGCGGTAAGCTTGGCTTTGTGCTTCAATCCGCTGAATTTCATAATCTTCGGAAGTAAAACTTTTAATAGTAGTAATTCCCATCAAATTATTCGACAGTTGCCCGTTCAGAAAACTCACCTTTTCCCGCACATCAGCATAGAGAGGAGCGAGGCGGTTTTGAAAGGCGATCGAACCCCAAATAATAAAAGGTATCGGCAGCATTGACAGCCCAGCAACACCAGGAGATGCAGCAAAAAAAGCCGCGCCAATCACAACAACCGTTGTAATTACCTGAATTACCTCATTAGCGCCGTCGTCCAAAAAACGTTCGAGTTGATTGATATCATCATTGAGAATAGAAATTAAACCGCCCGTGCTGCGTTCTTCAAAATAAGCTAATTCTAATTCCTGCAAATGGCTGTAAGCTTCCAGACGCAAATCGTGTTCGATATCCTGAGCCAAATTGCGCCACAAATAATCATAGGCATATTCAAAAATAGATTCCAAAGCCCAAACAATCAAACTAACAAAAGTAATAATTGCCAGTTGCCAAAAGACATCTTTTATTCCCCACTGAGCGAGTATAGAATCTTGCTGTTTCACCACCACATCAACGGCAATACCGATTAATGCTGGCGGCGCTAAATCAAAGAATTTATTCAGCAGCGAACAGATACTTGCCAGCCAAGCTTTCAGGCGGTAGCGGCGTCCGTACTTCAGCAGCCGCTTTAGGGGATGGACAGGTTTTGGTGGATTTGGTGACAATTGAGGATGGGGATAATTGGACAAGTTTGAGATTTTGCACTTACTTTCATGGATTTTGGAACGGGCAAGATGCCCGTTCCACAACCTGTGAAATTGTCTTTGGAACGGGCAAGATGCCCGTTCCACAACCTGTGAAATTGTCTTTGGAACGGGCAAGATGCCCGTTCCACAACTTGTGAAATTGTCTTTGGAACGGGCAAGATGCCCGTTCCACAACCTGTGAAATTGTCTTTGGGAACGGGCTTCTTGCCCGTTCCACAACCTGTGAAATTGTCTTGTGGAACGGGCTTCTAGCCTGTTCATAAAACCAGTTTTTGAGAACAGACAAATCAGCCTAGGCTTTAAACGTTAACACTGGCTTCATTTTAGCGACTATCCCCACCATTTGCGCCTCAACCTGAACGTCAATTACTGGTTGAATTGGCTTGTAAGCAGCCGGTGCTTCTTCGATTCTGCGTTCTTCGCGCAAGGTAATGCAATCTACGCCCGTTAATCCCAAAGCACTGTCACTTTTGTCAACACCTTTGCGACTCATATCGAAGCGCGATCGCGCCCTTCCTGCACCGTGAGAAGCCGATCGCAAAAATCGATCGTTCCCCGAACCAACCAGCAAATAAGACGGTGCGCCCATCGAACCGGGTACAATTACAGGCTGACCGGAATGTGCGGGACAAGCGCCTTTGCGAGTCACCCAGCCGGCACCTTCAGCTAAGGTAATATTGTGAGGCACATCGTATACCAAGGGAGCTTCGACATCGCCGAAAACTTGCCGCAAACGCAACCGCAGAAATTCTGCTAGCAGCAAACGGTTGATAAAACCGTAGTTAGCGGCTGTTGCTTCCGCTTGCAGGTAGCTGCTTACAAGTTCGGGATTTGCTGCGACAGACAGCGGAAAAAGCCCGGATTCAGGATGTTTCAGGGTTTTCGGCCAGGCTTCGCGGGCTCGATCGCGCCACATTCCGCCGATGTATTTGCCGACATTCCGCGAACCCGAGTGAACCATGAAAGCGATTTGTCCCGATCGAACTCCCCAAGTATAAGCCGTAGCTCGATCGATAACTTCCTCAACCACTTGAATTTCGACAAAGTGATTGCCGCCGCCGATAGTACCTAAGCCGCCATCCCTGACTAACCCGTCGTTTGGGACTAATTCTGCGGGGGCCCATTTGACATCGCCATTCATGGAACCGCCGAGGAAAATGCGATCGCACTCTGCGGCCAACTGATCGAAATCCGAATTAGCCGCGCTGCCGGTTGCCTCGTCTAGCATAGCATCCAGCCATCCGGGAATCCCGTGTTGGAACATCGCGCGAGCAGTTTTTGCAGTCATGCTGACATCGCGAGTACCGAAAAAATAATCGCCTTTGAGCAATTCTACAAATCGATCGCGCTGACTGAGGAATTGTTCGATCGACAAATCCGCAACGTGTAACCGCATCCCGCAGTTAATATCGGAACCTGTAGCTGCCGGAATCACCATTCCTGCTGTTTCTACAATAGAGCCGATCGCTACCCCCGCATCCCCCGGATGGAAATCTGGAGTAGCGCAAGCGCGGCAAACGCAGCCGCCTTGAGGGTGTCGAACATTCGCCAAATTTGCTAACTGTTTCAGTGCCTTTGCTTCCACAGGAAAATCCTCTGGGAGTAAAACTTCTGCTGTTTGAGCATCGGCATCTTGCCACTGTTCTTTCAGAGAACTCTTGAGACAAATCGAGTAGACTTTATTGTCGTAACTAACATCAAGACCTTGCCGAGACAAAGCTCGCAAAAGCCTGTTCAAGTTTTTTGGCTGCTGCATAAATAGTCTGTTGCGGGTTGCAGTGCAACCCCCAAAAGTTGAAGAGATTTTTTAGTAAACAAAAGACTTGGGTTCAGCAGCCGCAATCTTTTTTAAGATAAGTTGAAAGGCAACTTTTCTAATGACTCAATTTATAACATATCATTTTTGATATGTCAACCCTTTCCTTGAATTTTTAATAAATATATATGCTTTACAAAGCGGTGTCAGAAACCCGGTTTTTACCTAGAAAAATCGCATCCCAACCAAAGATTTTGCGAACAAACCGGGTTTATTTTGCCAGCGCGTCATCCACGATTCCAGCATTCATTGCCAGGAAGTACAGGCAATCCCCCCTAGTTGCCAATCCCCACTTAAAGAAAATACCTAACTGTCGTCACCACCCGACTTTTTTTAGCCCGCAAAGCCGCTTTCAAGAAAAAAGCAGTTTGGTTGTGCAGCAGTCCCTCCCACCAATTTCTGGTCACAAAAGCCGGAATTATCAGCGTTAAATATACTCCCGGTCGCTGCTCTTCAAACAAAGTCAAAAAGTGCGTCAAAGCCTCACCAACAGAACGGTAAGGCGATTCCAGAATTTCCAAAGGAATGTCAGACTGCAAATTTTGCCAAGCTACTTGCAATTTTGCTCGATCGGTCAAACCAATATCCACGTGAACTGCCACAACTTCATCAGCAATTAAACGAGCGTAATCGAGGGCCTCGAAAGTTCCTCGGTGCAACTGCCCCACTAACACCACTGCCGGATGTGTCACCGCCTTAACTCTAGGTCTGGGAAGATAAGACCTCGGTTCTATTCCCTGAATGCTCAAGCGAGCCGCTACATACCGATAGTGCCGGTTAATAGCTAAAAATAGACTGACTGCGATCGGAATAGTTACTACGACAACCCAAGCTCCCAAAAGGAATTTTGTAGCAATAATTACACCCAAAACTCCCGTTGTTGCCACTGCACCAATACCGTTCATTACAGCACTAACTTGCCAACCTTTACCTCGTTCCTTAAACCAGTGAATTACCATTCCCGATTGGGAGAGAGTAAAAGAAGTGAAAACTCCAACCGCATACAGGGGAAGCACCGCACTTGTATTGCCTCGAAAGATGATAATTAAAAGAGCAGCGCAGAAGCTTAGCAGATTAATGCCATTAGAATAAACCAGGCGATCGCCCAACAGCGACAACTGCCTCGGCAAGAACCCGTCCCGCGACAAAAAATAACAAAGTCGCGGAAAATCCGCATAACTCGTATTCGCAGCCAACAGCAAAATTAACAGAGTTGCTGCCTGCAAATAGTAATAAAATATACCCACACCAAAAATCTGTTTTCCCAATACAGAAAGGAGCGTTTCATGTTCTGTAGGAATCACCTGATAAATATGAGCCAAGTAACTAATCCCCAAAAACATCGCTCCCAGAATTCCCCCCATATAGGTCAAAGTCAGGCGCGCATTTTTCCATTCAGGAGGCTTAAAAGCCAACACCCCGTCTGATATGGCTTCAACTCCAGTCAGGGCTGTACAGCCCGCCGCAAAGGCCCGCGCCAGCAGAAATAATCCCAAAGGTTCCTTAGCTGGAATATTTTGTAATGTCGGCATAACCTGACCTGTTGCCTGTTGGAATAAACCGCAGCCAATCAAGATAAAAATGCCAGCGATAAACGCATAGGTGGGAACCATAAATATATTGCCAGATTCCCGCAATCCCCTGAGATTGGCAAACATGATTAGGACAATAAAAACTAAGCACAGTTCAATTGTGTAGGGGTGCAGCGAGGGAACTGCTGAAGTCAAAGCCGCCACCCCAGCCGAAATACTGACAGTTACAGTTAAAATGTAATCAATCATCAGCGAAGCTGCTGCGATCAAACCGGGATAAATACCCAAGTTTTCTCGCGCCACAATGTAAGCGCCGCCGCCGTTGGGGTACGCTTTAATTGTCTGTCGGTAAGACAGCGCAACGATCGCCAAAAGTAAAATAATAATTCCAGAAATAGGCAGCGATAAACTCAAACTGCTACTCCCCGCTAGTAACAGTACCAGCAGAGTTTCTTGAGTAGCGTACGCAACAGACGAAAGCGCATCGGAAGCAAGAACAGCTAGTCCTGTAGCGTTGCTCAGCCGTTCGTGAATAGATGCGCTAGTGGGGAGAGATTCACCCAGTAAAACTCGCTTGAGTCGAGAATAAGTGTACATTGAAACTCAATATATAGGCGTCCACAAATCATAATCGAGACGGGGACAGTTTTAAGCAATTTTTGGCTCACAAGTTGTAATTCTGTCTCGCTTGTTGAGTCAGCTTCAGCTTGTGTTCGAGAGCTTGCCAATTTTCGGCTTCGATATCGCTGATGAACTCGTCGAGACAGTCGCGGTAAATAAAGAGCGATCGCAACAATTCCTCTCGATTGTACTTTGCCACCATCACTCCCAGCTCGGGATTGCCGCCCCCAACGCGGCTCGTGTCCCGAAAACCCGAACTCGCCAAATGTTGGGCTAAATTAACAATATCCCGATCGCCCTCAAGAGCGACCGCAGCAACCAGCGTCGCGCTCGCCACGAGCGGCAAATGAGAAATCCAAGCCACAGCTCGATCGTGCTCTTCCGGCTCGCATCGGTAAACTTTAGCACCCAGTAACCGCGCAATCTCCTCAACTTTATCCACCGCAGCCGCCGGCGTTTGAGCCTGCGGCGTCACCACATAAGGCCGGCCCACAAACAAATCCCTTACCGCCGCCTCAATCCCGCTTTCAGCAGTCCCCGCCATCGGGTGTCCCCCCACAAAATTCGGCCACAGAGAAGACACAGCCTGCACTATAGGTGTTTTTACAGAACCGACATCCGTTACAATAGTATCAGGGGAAAGATACGGCACCAACTCTCGGACGATCGGCTCGATCGACCCCAGAGGCGTGCAAATAAAAACCAGATCGGCTGCTGCCATGTCAGACAGGTGTATGCTGGCTTCGGCGACAACACCGCGAGCTTGCGCCCGATCGCAAGTCTGCTGCCGACTCGAAACCCCAAAAACATCAAACCCGCGCGATCGCAAATCCAGCCCGATCGAGCCGCCAATTAAACCAAGTCCTACAATACCGATATTCATAGCAATAAAATGGGGATAAATGATACGGTGCCGCCCCCATGACAGTCGAGGAACTCCTGAAAAAATATGCCGCCGGAGAAAGAAACTTTGCCGGAATCAACCTGACTGAGGCCAACCTCAGCGGCGTCAACTTGAGCGGAGCCAACCTCAAGGGTGCGAATCTGAGTGTAGCAAACCTCAGCGGAGCAAACCTCAGCGGAGCAAACCTGACCGGTGCCAAACTCAACATCGCCAGACTCAGCGGCGCCCATCTCGGCGGCGCAAACCTCACCGACGCCGACCTCAACGTCGCCTACCTAGTGCGAGTTGACCTCAAAAAAGCCACACTCACAGGAGCAAAACTGATCAGAGCCGAGCTAATTAGAGCCGAACTCAGCGGTGCGAACCTCAGCGGAGCAAACCTCACCGGAGCCACCCTCACCGAAGCCACCCTCCGAGGAGCCAACCTCGCTCAAGCCAACCTTCGAGGCGCTCACCTCAGCGGCGCGTCCTTGACAGAAGCCAACCTCGAACAAGCCAACCTGCAAGGTGCCGACCTCAGCCGAGCCGACCTCAGCGGCGCAGACTTGCGAGGCACAGAACTGCGACAAGCCAACCTCACTCAAGCCATACTCAGCGGAGCCGACCTCAGCGGCGTCAATTTGCGCTGGGCCATCCTCAGCGGCTGCAACCTGCGCTGGGCAGACCTCAGCGAAGCCAAATTGAGCGGCGCCGACCTCAGCCGAGCCGACCTCTGTCACGCCAACTTACTCAATGCCAGTTTAGTTCACGCCGACCTGTCAAATGCCTATCTCATTCGCGCCGACTGGATTGGAGCCGACTTAACCGGAGCCACCTTAACCGGAGCAAAACTCCACGCAGTTTCGCGGCTCGGAATCAAAACCGAAGGCATGACCTGCAAGTGGGTTGACCTCAGCCCCAACGGCGACCACAGCCAAATTTACTGGTTAAACTCTGGAGGAACCCAAGAATTTTTTCACTCGTCCTTGCCCACAGTTAGGATTGTGATTGACTCGCCCTTAGACCAAGGCGCTCATTTTGCCCTAGCTGCAACTTATTACCAAATTGCCCAACAATACCCGAGTTTAAGTCAGCCGCCCACGATCGAAGTCAGCTCCAGGCGCACCGTACTCGCCTTTAAAATGGACAGCGACGATAAATTATTTGCCACCGCTTACGTTGCCATCATTCCTTTTAACGACGCCGCCACAACTCAAAAAAACCTGATTGCTTTGATGAAAATGATTCAATCTCACGATGCAGGCAAACTTAACGTCAAAGAATCCAAACACGTCCAGTTATGCAGCAAAGCTCTCAACCAAGCTATTAGCAAAGTAGACCAAATCAAAATTTCAAGTTCTTTTCCAAAAATCGGCGAAAGCATCAATTTCTTTCAAATTCCTACACAGATGATCTTAATTAATTCCCGCGATCAAAGACTCAGTGTATATCACCATCCAGCCTTCGGCAAGCGGCTGATTAAAAAATACGACCCGAACAACTCAACCTCCGGCAAGTTAGTCGAAAGCACAAAATTGGGCCAAGCTAATATCACTACCATTTTGGATTTTATAAAAGGCTTCCACAATATAGATGTCTAGGCATATTGCATCAAGTTGCAAACAAAAAAATAAACGTAAAGCGGAAAGCTCAGCGTCTTTAGACCTGAGATGTAAGAGGCACGGACGGTTTCAACTGCCTTCAATTTTTCCTTGATTTTAATATTTTTTAACAAAGTGAGTGTCAAATATAATGTAATATAAATAAAGGAGGTGAGACAAAAATGTTTTTAAGTTGCCAGTACAAATTACGCCATAGCAATCAACAATCCGATAAGTTATCAGGCTGGTTAGATATGCTAAGAGCTACCTATAATTGGTGCTTGCCAGACAGAATTGATGGATGGCGTCAACAGTTCTTGATGGGGGATTATTGTGACTTAAGAGCAACGGTAGAAATTACGCCTTTAACCTGTAGTTTAGTAAAAGGCACTCAACTTGCAAACCCCTGGAAAACAAGATTTGGGAAAGCAAAAAAAAAAGGCGAAAAAAAACGGTCGCGCAAGCGTTCTGCGTCATTGATGCAAGACGCAAATCTGATAAATTTAAAGGTTAGCCGACCATTGTTAGCAAATCTGATGCTGTTGCCGTTGAAGATTTGCAAGTCAAAAACATGATGAAGCGGTGCAATCCCGTTAAGTCTGAAACAGGAAGATTTTTTCCTAACGGTCAATCAGCTAAACGCGGTTTAAATCGTTCTATTTCCGAGGCGAGTTGGTATGCGTTAACCCAAAAAATTGAGTATGTGGCTGCGAAGTCAGGCAATAAATTATAGATGGTTAACCCACGGCACACCACCCAAACTTGTAGTAAGTGCAGGCACGTTGACAAAGAGAACCGCAACGGTGAAAAGTTTATTTGTATTAATTGCGGACATATCGAAGATGCCAATTTGCAAGCCGCAAGGAATGTAAAAACCAAGGCAATAGAAACTTATGGGTTAACTATTGCAAAGAAAGTTAGATCGAAAAAGGTACGGGTGGGCCGATCGGAACCAGTGCAATTAAATCTTTTTGAGATTAAATCGCGCGAACGCTTGTCAGAAAACACGCTGCCCTCAAAAGGCAAACGGCGTGCGGGCTATTCCCCCAGAGGTATTTAGTTGTCTCTTTGGGATGTTAAGGAAGCAATTTCTTAAGAATCTCAGTGTCTTTAAACCTGAGACTTTCAAAAAAAATACTTATTCTAGTTTAAAGGTTGGCACAACAAAGCTTTGTTCTAGCTAGCACATCAGGGAAATTGAAAAGCATGGATGCCGAAGAACTCATCGCCAAATACGCAGCAGGAGAAAGAGACTTTACTGCCATTCTCCTTTGCGAGGCAAATCTCAGCAGGATCGATCTGAGCGGGGCTAATTTCAGCGAGGCAATCTTGAGCCTCACCAACATGAGCGGCACCAATCTGTCAAACGCCAACATGAGAAAAGCCAAACTCAATGTTGCTAGACTCAGCGGTGCCAATCTCAACAAAGCCAACCTCAGCGGCGCTATCCTCAACGTGGCTAACTTGATTCGAGCCGACCTCAGCGAAGCGCAACTCGTCGAAGCCACACTGATCAGATCCGAACTGATCCGAGCCGACCTCAGCGTTGCAAACTTGAGCGGTGCAAACCTCAGCGAAGCAGATTTGAGAGAAGCAACCCTCAGAGAAGCCAATCTAGAGCAAGCCGACCTCAGCGGCGCTCACCTCAGAGGCGCTACCCTGACAGCGGCCAACTTGGAACGGGCCAACTTGCACAGAGCCGACCTCAGCAGGGCAGACTTGCGAGGAGTCAACCTCTGCAATGCCGAACTCAGACAAGCTAATCTGTCTCAGGCCAACCTCAGCGGCGCTGACTTGCGAGGCGCTAATCTCCGGTGGGCTGACCTCAGCGGGGCGAACCTGACCGGTGCTGACCTCGATGAAGCGAGATTGAGCGGGGCCAACTTGTACGGGGCAAATTTGAGCAATGTCAATTTGTTGAACGCTACTCTGGTACACGCGGATTTGACTCAAGCGAATTTGATTCATGCTGATTGGGTAGGCGCAGATTTGACGGGGGCGGCCCTGACGGGGGCAAAAATTTACGCGGTGTCCAGGTTCGGTCTGAAAGCAGATGATATTACCTGCGATTGGGTTGACCTGAGTCCCAACGGCGATCGCAGCCACATTCAGCGCTTTACGCCTGAAGAATCTCAACGGTTTTTTAATGCTACACCGCCGACAGTTCAAATTATTGTCGATCGACCCCTAGACCCCGACGCTAACTTTGTCCTCGCGGCTACCTACCGCCAAATTGCCCGTCAATACTCGGGTTTGAGCAATCCTCCCAGCATAGAAGTTAATTCGCGGCGCACAATCATCTCATTTAGAATAGACCAGGACGATCAACTATTTCTCACAGCTTTCGTTGCCATTATTCCCTTTAGCGACGCGGCATTTACTCAGAAAAATCTCATTACTCTGATCAAGATGATTCAACCCCAAAGCGGCAATAACCTGGGCGTCCGAGTCTCAAATCTGGTAGTGCAATTGAACGTGACCCTGACCAAAACAATTAGAAAAATAGGGGAAATGAAAATTCAGCCGGTTCGCCTCGATCGCGAACTGGTATCGAGTTTTTTCCAATCGCCTACCCAAACTGTACTGGCTAACTCCAGCGCCGAAAGTTTGATGGTTCACTATCACCCCGACTTTGGCAGAAACTTGACAAATTTGCCGGGAATCAACAAAACCTCGATCGGGCCGGCAATTAAAGCCCAAAGATTCACAACCCCGCCGCTAAATACGGTAGTTGAGTTTGTCAAAAGCTTTTATCAGCTCGGTGAGTAAATACTATAAATTAATTTGAGATAATTTCTATGTCACAGAAAAGTTAGCCGCGAGCCCTCTCATTCAGGTAAAAACCATGGAAGCTGAAGAACTTCTAAAACGATTTGCCATCGTCAAAAGATACACAGAAGGCGACAGAAATTTCACAGGAATCAACCTGAATGAAGCTAATCTCAGCCGCATCAACCTCAGCCAATCAATTTTAAGGCGGGCTAGCTTATTTATCACCAACCTCAGCGGCGCTAACTTGAGCGAAGCTGACCTCAGCGAAGCTAACCTGAATGTGGCTAGACTCAGCAGCACCAATCTTTCGGGGGCAATCTTAAACGGGGCTAATCTCAACGTAGCAAACTTAGTGAGAGCCGATTTAAGTGCAGCTCAATTAATCGGAGCATCCCTGATTAGAAGCGAATTAGTGCGCTGCGAACTCAGTAAAACTAACTTCAGCGGCGCTAACCTGACTGAAGCAGATTTAAGAGAGGTAAAAATGACGGAAGCTAACTTGTGCGGTGCTAATCTTTCCGGTGCTAATCTCAGAGGTGCTTCCGCTTCATCAGCTAACTTTCAAGCAGCTAACTTGCACGGCGCGGATTTGACAAAAGCAGAACTTAACGGCGTCAATTTGAGCAATGCGGATCTGAGACAAGCTTCTTTGCAGCAAGTAAATCTGTGCAGTGCCGATTTGAGCGGAGCTAACTTCAAATGGGCCGATTTGAGCGGAGCTAACCTCAACGGCGCCGATCTGAGCGATGCTAAATTCACCGGAGCTAACCTCAACGGAGCAGATTTAAGAAATACTAATTTAGCAAATGCTAGTTTGGTTCACGCTGATTTGACAGAAACCAATTTGATTAACGCAGATTGGGTGGGAGCTGATTTGAAGGGGGCAACTTTAACAGGGGCAAAACTGTATTTGGTTCCCCGGTTTGGCATCCTCGCCGATGATATTACTTGCCAGTGGGTTGACATCAGCCGCGCAGGCGATGGCACTCAGATTCAACAATTTAATTCGCCTTCAGAAGCGAGAAAATTTTTAAATCACACGCCCGGGTTGGTGCGAATTGTGGTTGACGCACTTTTAGATTACTCAGCAAACAGCACTTTAGCAACAGCTTACAGCGAAATAGCTCGGCATTACGGGGCAATGAGCTGTCCTCCCAATATTGAAGTCGGCTACCGCCGAACAACTATCACTTTTAGATTTGATAGCGACGAGCATTTATTGCCAGCAGCTTTTTTAGGGATTCTTCCTTTTAATGACGCCTTAGAAACTCAGAAAAATATTGTGACGGTCAGCAAAATTATCGAAAGTCAAGATTTGGAAAAAAAACGGATAGTGCAGTTGTATAAAGCATTGAATGCAGCGATGGATAATTTAAATGAGGTGAAAATAAAGCTGCAAACAGCACTAAATGCCGATCGGCAAACACAGTTTTTTCAGTCACCTACCCAAACTATTTTAATTAGTTCGGGGCAGGAGATTTTGACCGTGCAGTCTCACCCGAAGTTTGGTAAGCGAGGTGGAAATCATCAGGAGAGTAAATTCAGTTTGCCTGTAGGTCAAAAAGTAGTTGATTTTATCGCCAGTTTTGATTATGTTGATTGAGGAATGTCAACAGTACAATCGATTGATTGAGGTAGAAGTCCACAATTCGCTGCTCCGTTTCCTGCGATCGAACTCCGAGCCGCACTGGCCCCACAATTTAACGATGGCGCGGCTCGTGGCGCGGGCTTTGCGCTTGGGGCGCAGCGCTCTGATCCAAACGGGGCTTCCGGCTGGAGCTTACCGACAGCGGTATCGAGTCAGCTATTTGATGCCGATTTTGATGTGGCCGCAGCCTGTGATTTTGGTGGCGCCGGCACCGCTGCTGGAACATTTGCAGGCGGTGGAAATTCCGCGCTTGCAAGAGTGGCTGCAAACTGAGCGGCCGATCGAGAGTTATTCGGATAATGCCACTGGACGAGGATTGATGCTAGCAGATCCCGAGTCTTGGCTGGCGGCTCGCTTGGCGGCGAATTCGGAACTTCACAGCAATATTCCGACAATTATTGACGGTGTGGATGACTTGGAAGTTTGGACGCGCCAGCAATTGACTGCGGGTTTGCAACCGGCTGACTGGAATGATTTAATGCAATCTGGGCCAATGCTGGCGGATGAAATCAGAGAAGCGCGAGTGTTGCTAACGCGGGCTTTCTTTCAGCATCCGGCGAAACCTGACGAGTGCTATTTGCTGGAAACCGCAGAGCAAAATATTTTGAAGGGGCTGTTTGAAAGGATCGAGCCAAACTCGCTGATTCCGGCTGCTTGGAGCAATTTTTGGCAGCGGTGGGAAACAAACGGAAGACTGCGGTGGGCTCAAATTAATCGATCGGCAGGGTCATTTTCTCTGTTCTGCGCGCCGGTTCAGGTGGCTGAGGTTTTGAGCAAAATTTGGTCTTCTGTGCCTGTGGTTTTGATTGGGGGGGCGGTGGATGTGGAACCGAAGGCTCCGCTCTTCCGGCAAATGATGGGATTGCCAGAGTTGACGAGCGTTAAGTTTTCGCCCGATCGACAAAGCGAATTAATTCAACTGTACATTCCCAACTGGCTGCCGCTGCCGAATACGCCGGAATTTCAGGGTGTTTTAATTGAAGAAATTCGGACTTTGCTGTTGATGAGCGCGTCGGTGGCGGGTTTAACGGTGCTGATTGTTGGTGATGTACCGCTCAAGGCTAGGCTGGCGGCGATTTTGGCTTCTGAGTTCGGTTCTCGGGTGCAGGTTGAAAAGACTGATGTGGGCGAGAATGCGATTTTGGTGACGGGGTGGGAGTTTTGGCGGGAACATCAGGGGGAATTGAGGGCGCCTCACTTGCTGGCGATCGCAACTTTGCCATTGCCTTCTTTGGAAAATCCTTTGGTGACGGCGCGTGTGGCTTATTATAAGGAGCAGCGCAGGGATTGGTTTCGGTTGTATTTGCTGCCGGCGGCGCTGAATGAGTTGCAGCGGGCGATCGCGCCGGTGCGAGAACGTCAAGGAGTGGTGGCGATTTTCGACAGCAGGGTGATTCACCGCAGTTACGGACAGCAGATTTTAGCGGCTTTGAGTCCTTTTGCGAGGATTGATTATTTGGATACGACTTGGCTGACGCAGGCTTGAGATGACCTGTTGGCGTATAATTTGGTTAGGTATTGAGTTGAAATCTAATTTAGCAGACAAAGATTATGGGTGAAGCTAAGCGTCGCAAAGAGTCGATCGGCGACGAATACGGTAAAGAAGAACGCATCCTTCCCTGGCTGCCAATCACGAAAACCCAAAGCGAAGATTTTGTGAAGTGGACAAGTCGCGGAAGCTGGATTGGGATTAGCCTGTTGGTGGCTTGGTGGATTGTAGTGCGGTTTGTCGGCCCAGCGGCTGGTTGGTGGGTGGTTGATTGATGGCAGACTCGACAAATGCCTGTATTCTTGGCATTGTGTCGAGTTTAACTCGGAAACAAGTGGCTGAATTTTTAGGAAAATTTTAGTTGCAAAGTTGGAGTTAGTATGGTATCTTAATTATCTGCGGGCAATTAGCACAGTGGTAGCGCACTTCCTTCACACGGAAGGGGTCACAGGTTCAAATCCTGTATTGCCCATACTTTTTTTGTATACTGACAAATTAAATTTCCTTGTTGATACATGGATGTCGTCAAGACAAATTAGATGTCGTTATGACAAGAGGTTGAAGTTTTTCTGTATCCTATTGGGCGTTGCCTAAAGTTATGAAAGAGGCAATGATTTCTTAGTTGGCGGTATCAGCACAGTCCTCATAAAGGAGATGAGTCTTCGATCGCCCTTCTGGCAATGTGTGTGCAACATTCGGAATACAGCCGCTTTTAAGAACGCTCGATCGCTAATTCCCATTTCCTCATATAAAGTTGCATAACGATCGATCCCATCCACCAATTCTTGGTCAGAATTAGGCACAATGTTTGCAGATTTACACCAATGCTTAAAATCATCGAGCCAGCTCTTGAATTTGGGATCTAGCACGTCTTTTTCATATCGTTCTCGGATGTGGAACACCTCATCCCAAGTAAGTACCTCTTCAGTGTTCGATTCAAATTCTATTTGCCATCTTGGTGCTTGACCAATTGTTGTAAGTGTGCCAGCAAAAGGCTGACTGTTTTCGAGAGAAAGTTTGGTTCCTGTAGAGTTATATGGATCAAACGACTTGCGACGAGTACCGTCATCCCTAATAAGAATGTCCTTAGCGAGTTTGTAGCGAGAATTGCATTTATTTCCCATTGGAACAAGGTTACGCAAATTTGAAGCTGCGAATGGGTATTTACTTTCTGCCAAGTAATGATCCAATGCCTCACGAGGTATTCTGGGTGCATCAAAGTTCTCACATCCGCAGAAAGGACATGTGTGAGAGGGAACTGCATCATAAATCACTTTGTAATGCGGATCGCGAATGTCCAGATCGGTGAGAAGTTCAAACGCAAATTTAAAAAGTTCTTTCACTGGCTCACGAATAGTTTGTGGCAGGTCAGTGATAGCCTCACAGTTATGCTGGCAAGACAAGAGGAGAGCGATCTCATTTTGGTCATGAAGCGCTTGAAGGATTTGTTCCTGTTGTCCAAGGGTAAGGTTTTCTAGAGCCGTCCGGTAGGTATTTAATCTGTCTTTCAGTCCTGTACGCCTGTGCAGTCTTTTGCGGTAAAGTTCTGGAATAATTTCAGGCCAGTCTGGCAGCGTTGTTGCTGGATTTAGACTGGCATGGATTGAATGCAGAATCTCGCACAAGCATTCGTGGAGCCAATTTTCTGCTGTTGCTTTAATGGGATATCCAAAAAGCATCCTACACCCCATCCCTATTTGTTAGTTGCCACAATCGATCGGCAAGAAATGCTTTCTCGACAGAATCACCTAGACCCTGCATCCCTTCCCTGATATCTTCGGGATTGTCACTCTGCATCAGCTCTTTGATCTCGTCGAGAGGAACTTGTGACATAGGCGGACGGACGTTAAAGCACTCCTCAATTATCGTATCGAATGTAGTGCCAAATGTTTCAATATTGGGATTTTCGACTTGAATCTTTTCTTCTTCATCTTTGCTGAAAATAAAAACTTTCTCTCTGTGCATATCCGACGGAACGAAGGGCGAGTGTGTTGTCAGCAAACACTCTTGTTCAGTAGCTTTGGCAGATTCTCTGCGATCGCCATCTTGCGTAGGCAGATCGAGTATTCGGGAAATGAATTTCACCCGCCATAGCGGATTGAAATGCGACTCAGGCTCATCAAGCAGGAACAGCACATTAGGAGATGACAACATACAAAACATCCCAAGAATCTGCCCAAGCTGATGCTCGCCATCTGAGAGTGATACGTAGTCCACCTCTTTGCCAGTTCTTTGTGCAGTAAACATAACCCGTTCAAATCGGAAAACCTTATCCTCATCTTGAGGCTCTGGTAGACGTGAAGCAAACCTTCTCGATTTAGTATCTTTCTGAAATCTATCCCGCGTCTTCTTCGGAAGCACCAAATCGTTTAACATTGCAAGCTTGTGGAATGACGAGTACAGATCGAGCGTGTTGTTCCAAAAGGATTGAAAGGCGGTTTTCGTCTCATCATTGATCCAATAGTCAAAGATGTATGTTTCTGTTTTTTCGTCATAGGTGTAGCAGGTAGCGCAGCGTTTGAGCTGCTTGAGATAAGTTTCCAGCTCATCGGTTAGTTGTATCCCTTTGCGTGTGCTTTGTGAGCTGCTTCTGCTTGGAGCCTTGGAAGTTCTGTGTGCAAGTTGGACTATGCAACGAAATGAATGCAAGTTTTCTAATTTTGCATCCTCTAGCAAGAACTTCCACTGAGAATCATTACCCAATAGGAGATTAGCGACAAGAACCTCAAGATTCGTTCCATAGTCAATCAGCATCAGCCGAGTATCTGGAACGAGTTTTGACTCGTTTAATGCACTTTCTCTGACATCCTTCGCATAACCGCTGCGACTGATTAAGAATGGTAGGCTGAACGTTTCGTTGTCGCCTGACGTATAGCCAACAACTTTTTGAGGCAATAATGCACGAGTCTCAGGAGCCTTCAGATCGCAGTTTATCCATTCGTATTCCTCTTCATCTCTCTGCTCAACGATCAGAGTCGGACGATTTTTACCACTGGTTTGCCGCCGTGAAATGCGGACGCGGACAGGTAACTCGTGATTCTCTGGGCGAATGAGGTACTCAATCTCGAATTGTAGGTCAGGATTTCCTTCAACACGTTCCTCCTCGCCAATGCACCTGTGGAATATAGACTGAAAAATCTCTGCTAGTACCTGCAAAAACTGAGATTTACCTGCACCATTCGGCCCAATTAGACATAGAGGATCGAAGGCGAAATAGTCACTTAATGGACTTCGTAACGGTAAGTCAAGCCCATCAAGTAGTCCGCCGCAGGTTTTAGCTGCAATGATGTGAACTCTTAAAAGTTTCATTTGCCTGCCCGAACGAAACAAATCGCTCGCTCCTCTCGATCGAAGACTTGCGTAAGACTCGGCTCGGCTTCACTGAGGAGTGCAAACAGAATGTCCTTCAGTGAGTCGTAATCACCAGGGAGGTTGTCACGTAGTTCATCAAATGAAAACTCGTCCTTGGGTAATTGGCGAATTGCTTCCTTAACAGATTCTTCGGTCATCTTGGTCATTGTTTGTTTTCTCGAAGCCTGGGGTCTCTTCGGTTTGGGGGGTTGTGCTGCTCGTTCAGCGCGAATCCGATCCAACAGCACTGATGCTGGTTCATCGTTGGGGTCTTGGGGTACCAATTCGCCACGAAAGGCTTTAGCCAAGAGCACGGGTGTCAGACGCTCGACTTGAGCACGAGCCTTTTTGTAGCGGGCTTCTAGGCGATCAGCAAAAGCAAATAAGGCTTCGCAGCGACGAACAATCTCTGCTTGTTCTTCTACAGGTGGCAGTTCAAACTCAAATGCTGCCAGCTTCCTCGCATTTATATTTGACTGACTGATGGCATCAGATTTAACGCGCCAGCAGTAATCACGCCCTGCTGGACTGTTGAGGCAGTAGTTAAGATAGTCAGAAAGTAGATCGGCACGACAGCGAACGCGAATAAGGTAGCCTGCATAGATAGCGGGTCGTTCGCCTTTATAGACTGCTGTCTTGCCCACTAATTCAGGACTATTGGTTCGATTAAATAGTACGTCTCCAGTAAGTAATCGATATTTCTCAATTTCCTTTGTATCAGACGTGAAGACCAGATCCTGCCAATCTAGCTTGCCCTCTTGAAGGTTTCCCATACGCAATACGGGAACAGAACCTGATGGTGATGACTTAGCGGACGATCCATAGCTAAATTCTGATGCAACATCTTCAAGAGAAACCCAACGTGCCATCTTGTTAGTGCTGTGTATGTCCCGCCAATCCTCGGTGAGTTGTCCTGATGTTGCTGCTGCAAGTACGGCTTGGCGGAAGCGTTTGAGGATGCTGGGAATGCGATCGAGCCTCTCTCGACAAGCATCTACCCGCGCAAGCAGAGCATTGAGCTTATCAGCAATGCGTTTTTGTTCGTTTAGGGGAGCGATCGGAATCTGTATAGAAGCGATGGCTAGCCGACTAAGTTCTATTTGATTCGTTGTACCAGTAGCAAGACTCGAAATGTTTTCTTGGATTTCAGGGCTTTGAATCCAGGAAAACAAGAAACGAGGCTCTATTACTGCCTGGTTGGGTCTGACAATAGTAACGTGGCTGTCTACGACCTTTGGTGGTTCTACGTCGTGTTGCGTGACTAAACATGCTCGTCCAATTGTTCCTGTACCCGTGCTGTTCCAAAGTACATCCCCAATGCGGATGAACCGCTCCGGTGTCCAAAGATCGAACTGAGCGGGATCAACGTATTTAAGATGTTCCTGTTGAATACCGAACCATCGGATCGCTCTTTGATTTACCACCGGAAGAATGCTGTGATGGGTATATTTCGGCGACTTGCCACGAGATATGTATTCGGTGACATCGGCGAGCGTTGCTGTTACCCATCCTGGAGGTTGTTTGCTCACACTTCTACCTCCTCACCCAACTCCTCCAGAATTCCGCGCAGTTGTTCCATCACCGCTTCCAGTTCACCCATCGCTTCTTGTGCGAGTGCTGCTGGTTCAGGCAGTTCATCAGTTCCGCCTTCGCTTTCATCATTGAGCCAAGAAATGTCCAGACTGTCACCAAGTTCTGCTATCGAGTCGCGGGTAAATTTTCTGAAACGCCCTTGCTCACCAGTATCTACACGCTTGGCAAGACTCACAGGGCTGCCGAGAGGGTCATCGCCAAAGGCAACTTCAAACTCGGCAAAATGCTGGCGCGTGAGTTGGGTGCGCTTACCAAACTGCGACATATTGGTACGCAGGTCGTATACCCAGACTTCTTGGGTGTTACCTTTTGCCTTCTTGCCACGAGTAAAAAACAAGATGTTAGTCTTAACTCCCTGTGCGTAAAATATTCCAGTCGGTAGACGCAGAATAGTATGTAGGTTGCACTTGTCCATCAGGTCCGATCGAATCTGTTTGCCTATGTTGCCCTCAAACAGTACATTATCAGGCAACACCACCGCAGCGCGACCACCCGGCTTGAGACCTTGGTATATGTGTTGCAGGAAGCAGAACTGTTTATTGCTGGTAGGAAAAGTAAAATCCTTGCGAGTAGGTAAGCCACCCCCTTTCTTGGAACCAAAGGGTGGATTCGAGAGAATTAGCGTTGCTTTTGGCAAGGCTTCTCCCTCGAACGAGAGCGTATCGCCATAGTGGATACCAGCCCCTTGTGGGTCAAATTCAATTCCATGCAACATCAAGTTCATTAACGCTAAATGGTGCGTGTCTTGTACGTGTTCCATGCCGTAGAAAGTATTGCGGCGGTATTTGCGTTGCTGTTTTTCTGTCCAGCTATCTGGGTCGCTGTTTTCATGTATGTAGCGATTAGCCGCGATCAAAAAGCCACCCGTACCTGCTGCCGGGTCTTGAATAATGTCTTCTAGCGTAGGGCGCATGATATGGACAATGCTGTCGATCAGCGGACGGGGTGTGAAGTATTGACCAGCACCGGACTTTTTTTCATTAGCATTCTTCTCTAGCAGCCCTTCATACACATCGCCCAGACCTTCCTGCTTCGCGCTGTACCAGTCAAGCTTATTGATCTCAGTGACCAGCGTAGAAAATGTGGTGGGCTTTTTGATGGAGGAAGTAGCATTAGCAAAAATTTCTTTAACGAGTGTAGAACCGCGACTACCAAGGTGGATCAACAGCAGCTTGTAGAACTCCAGGCGCTCAAGAGCGGCTTTACCTTCTAGGTCATCCCAGCGATAACCATCTGGAAGTTGGTTCTCCGTGCTGGTCTCCTTGGCCATCTTGAGGAACAGCAGGTACGTGAGTTCGATTACGTACTGGTGATAGGTCACTCCGTCGTCCTTGAGGACGTTACAGAGATTCCAGAGTTTGGCAACGATGTCGTGGGTGATGTTATTCATAAGCAAAGTTATTGTACCTCTTGCTCTGCTCAGGCAACAGGTTTTTGCCCCAGTTTAGGGAAATTAAAACTCGTCCATTCGTTTCCGACATCCCAGAAATAACGTCATATCCCCATTACTTACAAAAGCAAAGGCGCGAAAACTCTGGTGCTTCTCAATTTTAGTTACTTAGTCCACTTTATACTACACATATGCTACAATAACATCGTAGCGTGTGCCCCCGCAGGAGGTTCCCTCATGGCAAATGCCAATATTTCCCAAAATTTCAACTTAATCATCCCCGCAGGAACCCAAATTGTCACCAAAATCGAGGTCAAAAACCCCGCCTGCGACCAATCTTGGAAACCGGGATTAGTAGGCGTCATCATTCAATCGCCTACGGACAATTCCCACGCATATTTAGTCAAACTCCCAGACGCAACAGAAGTTAGTCTGCGGCGGCACGAACTCAGCATCCGCAAGCAGTTTCAGAGCGAAGGATTGCAGTCAGGAGGAGATTTTCTGGCAGAATACAACCTCTATGATTCTGTAATTTACCGCTGCATTGTTGGTTCGAGAGCTTACGGTCTCGATAACGAGCAATCTGATACAGACAGACGCGGGATTTACCAGCCGCCGGCAATACTTCATTGGTCGCTTTACGGCATTCCAGAACAATTGGAAAACAAGGAAAATCAGGAATGCTATTGGGAACTGCAAAAGTTTTTAGTTTTGGCACTAAAAGCTAATCCAAATGTGCTAGAATGTTTGTACACGCCTTTAGTAGAAACACTTTCTCCTGTAGCACAAGAATTGCTCGAAATTCGGGAAATCTTTCTTTCTCAATTGGTTTATCAAACTTACAATAGCTACGTTTTGTCTCAATTTAAAAAGATGGAGCAAGACCTCCGCAATACCGGGGAAATTCGTTGGAAGCACGCGATGCACTTAATTCGCTTGCTGCTGTCAGGAATTACTGTCCTCAAGGAGGGGTTTGTGCCGGTTCGGGTGCAGGATTATCGATCGCAACTTTTATCTATCCGCAACCAAGAAATATCCTGGGATGAGGTGAATCGCTGGCGGTTGAGCTTGCACGGTGAGTTCGATCGCGCTTTTGCTGCAACTTCCTTACCCGAACGTCCTAATTACGAGAAAGCGAACCTGTTTTTGATTGAAGCGCGTAGAGGTGCGATCGGCTAAAAGGGCGGGTTTACGAGATTGTTAATTTGTGACATATATGGTTGGTAAAACCCGCCCCTACAGGTATTTGCGATTGTTTAACCGGAATTGAAATTAGCATTGATAAAATGTTGAAAAAATGACAGAATACATCTCCAATCTCGCCCAAATTATCTCCGTTCAACCTTATCCGCTGCTGTTTGCGACTGTCAGCGGTTCGCACTTATACGGGTTTCCTTCCGCAAATTCTGACTTTGACTTGCGGGGAGTACATATCTTACCGCTACCGAAAGTAATTGGACTGATTTCGGGAGACGAAACAATCGAAGTTTCGGAAGTTCGGGAGGAATTGGAACTGGATTTAGTCACTCACGATATTAAAAAGTTTCTGGAGTTGCTGTTGAAGCGCAACGGCTACGTGCTAGAACAACTGTATTCGCCGCTCATAGTTTACACTACAAAGGAACATGAGGAATTAAAGGCGATCGCCTCGAACTGCATCACCAAGCACCACAGCCACCACTATCTCGGTTTTGCTCAAACTCAATGGAAATTGTTTGAGAAAGAACGCCCGCGTCGCGTTAAACCGCTGCTGTATGTTTACCGGGTGTTGCTGGCTGGAATTCACTTGATGCAAACGGGGGAAGTCGAGGCGAATTTGGTCAAACTTAACGAGAAGTTCCAGTTGGCGTATATTCCTGATTTGATAGATCGCAAGCTGGGCGGGGAGGAAAAATCTGTGCTGGAAGATACAGATATTGAATTTTATCAGCAAGAGCGCGATCGGCTAATTAATATATTAGAAGATGCAAGTTTTACAAGTCATTTGCCGTCAAATCCTAATGCAAAGGTTACTCTTAGCGATTTTCTGGTAAAGGTGAGAATGTCATCTGTGAACTAAGCTGTTCCACGCCTAATTAGTCGTTTGGTGCAGCAAGCAGCCTACATATAGCAATCCTTGCAGGAGTCGTAAATTTTTTACCCCACCCCAACCCTCCCCGAAGCCGCGGGGAGGGAGTAAGAAATTCACAAATGATGCGAGGATTGCTATATTAGACCTCTTGCAAAAATCCTTTTCATCAATTGATGGGACGGGCAAGATGCCCATCCCACAAGAAAAAATAACTCTTGTGGGATGGGCATCTTGCCCGTCCTAATTATTTTTGCAAGAGGTCTATTAGTTATTTGGTGCGCCGAAGAGCGCAGAACCAAATAAACCGGGTTTTTTATCGCAATCAAAAGCCCGAATGCAGTATTTTCGTCCATCAAACCCGGTTTTAACTGATTTACCTTAATAGATTTGTGTTGGCTGGTTCGCTAAGGGCAGGTAGGCCGGTATTTTGATGCTCGGTAACTTGTGTGTTTTTTCCTGGTATGTAAATATTCCAACTTACCCCGCCTAAATATGTCTTGATATATGAGATCAAGGCATGGATAAATACAACGATGCCCAGCATTTCTAATGACTCTTCAATCGTCGTTATTATCACGTAGGATAGATTCCCCGGGCCTATTGTATAAACTATGTATCCCCCTAGCATTTCCAGTCCGATTGCTCCTCCAATATAAAGAGCGGTGGCTGCAACAAACAAGTTTCTCGTTGAAACAGGAAGGTGCAACAGAAACTTACTGTAGGACACAAGAAATATCGCTACTAGAAAACCCATCGGCACAATCCAAGTGAAGTAAAGAAATCCTGTGGCATTTAGCAGGTTTCGCATCGGGTCAATCAATTTTTCGTGCAATTGACCAATTTCGTCTAAAGATAGATATAAAAAAATGAATGATAAAATTTTCCAGCGATGTTTGTAGCGACCGCTATCCAAATTTTTCGCATAGGCGATGACACCGAGCAAGAGAGAACTAAACAGCAATGCCAAAAATGAGTAGAAGGTTGGAATGTTCCGCTCGTAATCAATGTTGAATGCCTTTGCTAAGTAGTCTCTAGACGGGTAATCCGGCAAGAAGTACATAGTCATCTGACTTAAGAAAGATAGTACAACCAGACAGGCCACTACTCGCAGCAGCAACTGGGTTACAGATCCTGGAGTTAGAGGAATTTGGAATTTCATGTTTTCTTGACCCTTCTCTTAACCTTGATTTAAAGGTATGTTATCAAAAAAAATCTTTTATCGGTATATCTACAGATAGAGAAGACTCATCCTGGTGAAGGCGCTCTTTTTTTAACCGTAGGATTACTGAAAGATTAAGGAATTTAGCCGACATCGATCGCCTTAATTTTACTCTGGCTATATAAAATTAGTTTGTTTTCTGAGATGTAAATTAGATATCTCCAAAAATGAAGCTGAAACCCTTAGTACGGTTGAATCGATCTCTAAATTCGATCGATATCTGCAAGAAAAACTCGGCTTCAGGAAGCCGAGATCCCTCAAACTCTTGTGGGGAGTAGGGGTTGGGCGTCCCGCCCGCCCTGAATATACAATTTAAATGGACAGCTTAAACCGGGTTGTTTATTGCGATTAAAGACCTAAGTGCAGTATTTTTATCGTCCATCAAACCCGGTTTTAACTGATTTACCTTAATAGATTTGTGTTGGCTGGTTCGCTAAGGGCAGGTAGGTCGGTATTTTGACTGTCGGTAACTTGTGTGTTTTTTCCTGGTATGTAAATATTCAAACTTACCCCGCCTAAATATGTCTTGATATATGAGATCAAGGCATGGATAAATACAACGATGCCCAGCATTTCTAATGACTCTTCAATGGTCGCTACTATCAAGTAGGGTACACTCTCCTTCCCCGTTGTAGAAGCGAGGTATCCCCCTGGAATTTCCATCCCGATTGCTCCTCCAATATAAAGAGCGCTTGCTGCAACAAACAATTTTCTTGTAGAAACAGGAAGGTGCAACAGAAACTTAGTGTAGGATAATAGAAATATCGCTACTAGAAAACCGAACGGCACAATCCAAGTAAAGTAAAGAAATCCTGTGGCATTTAGCAGGCTTCGCGTCGGGTCAATCAATTTTTCGTGCAATTGACCAGCTTCGTCTATAGATAGATATAAAAATATGAATGATAAAATTTTCCAGTGCTGCTTGTAGCGACAACTATCCAAATTTTTCGCATAAGCGATCGCACCGAGCAAGAGAGAACTAAACAGCAATGCCAAAAATGAGTATAAGGTTGGAATGTTCCGCTCGGCATCAACGTTGAATGCCTTTACAAAGTAGTCTCTAGACGGGTATTCCGGCAAGAAGTACAGACTCATCTGACTTAAAAAAGAGAGTACAGCTAGACAGGTCACCACTCGAAGCAGAAACTGGGTTACAGCTCCTGGAGTTAGAGGAATTTGGAATTTCATCTTCTCTTAACCCTTCTCTTAACCTTGATTTAAAGGTATGCTATCAAAAAAAATCTTTTTTCGGTATATCTATAGATAGAGAAGACTCATCCTGGTGAAGGCGCTCTTTTTTTAACCGTAGGATTACTGAAAGATTAAGGAATTTAGCCGACATCGATCGCCCTTGACTTTACTCTTGCTATATAAAATTAGTTTGTTTTCTGAGATGTAAATTAGATATCTCCAAAAATGAAGCTGAAATCCTTAGTACGGTTGAGTCGATCTCTAAATTCGATCGATATCTGCAAGAAAAACTCGGCTTCAGGAAGCCGAGATCCCTCAGTAGCGAGGATTTCTGCAATGAAAGGCGATCGCCGATGGAGAGTGAAAACTATGAGATGAAATAACAGATCGATCGCGATCGAGTGATTTGCCGCCATTTGTTAACCTAGACTCCCCCCAGAGTTTAGTCCTGTCGATTGATTTGCTGAATTTTACGGTGATTATCCGCACAATAGAAATAATCGCGCTTGGTTATCACGTTTTGGTAAAATCAAAGAGATCGGTATTGCACCGTGTCTGGTTCGTTTGAGTGGTGATATATCGACCACTCAATTAAGACAAACCAGCGTCAAAACCAAGACGTGAAAATAGGTGTTTAAAGCGTTATAGGCTATTGCCTATAACTTTGAGGGATTCCTCCTTTACCGCTTGCGGCAAAGCTATCGTTACACATTCATCATTGCTCAGCAGTGTTGAGATGTGTTCAGCGTAAATGAATCAGAGAACAAAATATCTCCTTGTCTAAGTCAATTAGCTGTCAGTCAATTGCTTATTTCCTAAGTTTTTTGCTGCTTTACTTATTTTTCATACCTGCGCGGCGTGTAAACCCAAACATCACCATATTTGCGGGGAATAATCCGAGTTTGACTCGAACCGACGATCGCTAAAGTTCTCATGTCGGCGTCTTGCGGCTGGAATTCACCGAGGGTGCAAACCCGCACAGATTGACCGGGCCGGCCGAGGTTTCGCCCCAATATGACAGGGGTTTTAGCATCGCGACTTTGCAACAAAATCTCGATCGCCCTTCCCAATTGCCACTTCCGCTGTGTGGATACTGGATTGTAAAATGCGATCGCGAAATCTGCGATCGCAGCCGCAGAAATCCGCTGTTCTATGACCTCCCAAGGCTTGAGAATATCCGAAAGCGAAATCGCGCAAAAATCGTGTCCGAGGGGTGCTCCGATCGCAGCAGCGGCCGCCTGCATGGCTGAAATGCCCGGTGCTACCCGAATATCGATGCCTTGCCATTCGGGTTTGGCATCAAAGTCGATCGCCTCAAACACCGCCGCCGCCATCGCAAAAATACCCGGATCTCCCGACGAAACGACGGCGACAGATTTGCCGGATGCTGCTAAATCTAGGGCAAAACGGGCGCGATCGATCTCTTCGCGGTTGTCGGAATCGTGCCGCTTTTGTCCGAACCGCAGGGTTCCGGCTAAGTCGAGATAGAACTTGTAACCCACCCAATCCGTGGCTTCGCGCAGAATTTCCTTAACTTCCGGGGACATCCAGGGCGCGCCTCCGGGGCCGGTACCGACGATCGCCAGTTTGCCGCGGCTAATTCCGATCGCCCTAGCATCAAAGGGTTCGGCGGCTAGGGCGATCGCGCAATTCACGGAGTTTGGGCGATCGTACCCGATTAATTGACTGTTTGCACCGGCTGCTGTCAGGGCAATTTGGGCTGCTTGATTTTCGATGAATTCAATTGAGTCTAATTCGACAAGTTCGGAGAGATTGAAAAAACGGACGGGGACGTGAAAATATTCTGAAACCGCCTCAAGTGCCGGATTTCCCATGTCATCTTTTAATGCAAAAACTCCCGCAATTGAATCTGCCGCTAATCCTGTTTTTTCCAACAATTGCTGCACGGAGGACACCGCTATTTCTGGCTGAATATGCGATAGCTTTGTGAGTGCAACTGCCACAATTTGCGGATGATAAACTAAACAATCTGGCGTTGGTATAATTGCTTTTTCTGTTACCAGTAGAGTCAAGGAAGCGTCGGGGGCGATCCTCTCCGTTGGCGTAGCCCCCGTAGGGGCGGGCTGCGCTAACGGCAAATTGCTCTCCCAAAGCCAGCTTGCAGCCCCTTCTATGCGTACTTTTGCCCCGGCGAGCAAATTTGAAATAAAAGTTTTGGCATCGTCTGGATTCGCCAAAGAATAGCCTTGGGGAGGACTCAGCAGCGCGGTGCGAAAGCGGATATCTCCGGTTGTGGTAATTGCAGGTTGTACGCCGAGGGCTGCTGCAATCTCTCTGGCCAAATCATTAACGCCGTGCAAACCGCCCAGCAGCGGTACTACGGCGCTTCCGTCTTCTGCGACGGCTAAAACTGGCGGTTCGGCGCGTTTGTCTGACAGCAGCGGGGCGAGGGTGCGGATGATAATTCCGGCTGCACAGATGGCGATGATTGGGGTTTCTGTTGCAAACAATTCCCGCAATGTTTCGCCGAAGTTGCTAAAGTTGATGTCTGTGTTGGAAGTGCGATCGGCTAAACCGTAAATCTGGGAACCGGGAAATAGTGCGGAGATTTTTTTGGCGATCGGCAGGCTGTTTTGACCTAAGATAACTATGGCGGGAGGAATTCGATTCACTGTTGTAAATATTGCTCTGTTTGGATTGGTTTGATTATTTTAATCGGTTCTTACTTTAATAAGACATATTTGATGAACCACTTTCGTCGCGAAGTAAGAGAAAGAAGTGAAGCAAGTAGTTTTTATGTTTTCTTAGTGGCACAGGCATCTTGCCTGTGCTTTTCGGCAATTAGTTTATCATTAAAAGAAGCAAATATTTCGAGGTTTGGCTGTGAAATGGATTGTTTGAATTGCAGGGTTTGAATCTTTTATCTTTTAATGCCGATTTGTACCGGAAAGCGGCTCAGTTAGCTGTTTCTGGGTGTCAGGGATTGGAAATGCGGGTTTTTAGCGATCGCTCGCAGATGAACCCGATGCTGTAGCAGCCGCCCTCTCGAATGCTGATGTGTTTTTCGGGAGTTTGCTGTTTGATTGCGATGCGGTAATGTGGCTGCGAGAAAGGGTGCAACATATCCCGATTCGCCTGGTTTTTGAGTCGGCTTTGGAATTGATGAGTCTTGCTCAAATTGGCGCTTTTAAAATTGGCGACAAGCCGAAGGGAATGCCGAAGCCTGTTAAGTTTATTCTGGATAAATTCAGCAATGGGCGAGAAGAAGATAAGCTGGCTGGTTACATCAGCTTTTTGAAGGTTGGGCCGAAGTTATTAAAGTATGTGCTGGTGCAAAAGTGCAAGATTTACGCAACTGGCTGATTATTTACGGTTACTGGAATGCGGGCGGTGCGGATAATGTTGTGTCCGTGTTTTGGATTATTGCGGAACGGCTGATTTTACCGATTGTTGGGTTTACGAACAAGCGGCGGATACTTATGTTTTGGATGAGGAAATGGCGCGGAAGTTGCGGGAGGCAAATCCTGAAGCTTTTCGCGATATTGTGGGACGAATGTTGGAGGCTAACGGGCGGGGTTTTTGGCTGCCGGATGCGGATAAGTTGCAGCATTTGCGCGAGTTGTACGAGTTGACTGATGAGAAAATTGAAGGGGTGACAGTGTAGTTTTTTGAGCCATACATATATATATTGGGCTAGATAAACCGTGTTACTCCACCCTTCCAAAAACCTTAAAAATACTTTTCAAGGCGCGAAGAAAGATTATTTTCTGGATGCAGCCACAACACATTTTCTGTCATCTTATTATCTGTAGGATGAGTTAATTGCAGGTGATGTCTCCACCCTGAACGTTTGGTAGATATATTAAAAGGTTGATAGCCGTAACTTTGCATAATTTCGCAAAGTTCTTGCACGCTGGAACCGCCCCTTTCTAGATGTTGTGGCACTACCTCTGTCATGATTACTGGATGCAGGCGTTGAATTGTGCGATCGAGCCCTCGAATTACCAGTGGCTCAAGCCCTTCCACGTCAATTTTGATAAAAGTGATGCCTGGTAATTCTTCAGGTAAAATTTCATCTCCCCTATACACGGTTAGTTGATACTGGTTGGAAATTAGGGGCTTATCTTTTTGAGCAACTTCTGTAAAAGTCCCCATGCCCAACTCTTCATTAACTAAAGTTAGTGTCATTTCGCTTTGTCTATCGGCAAGACCGCAATTGTGCAGCGTAACTTGGTGCAATTCATTGTTGGTCACAGCCGCCTGCAATCGCTTAAAAACTACAGGATTTGGTTCAAATGAATGTACAGTTCCTGTCGGAGTAACACACCGTGCGGCCATCAGGGTAAGCATTCCTAAATTCGCTCCGATATCGATAAAACTATCGCCCGGTTTTACGGCTTCGATCATGAATAGTTGGAGGTCTAACTCGTAATAGCGACCTAGAAAATATGTCATTCGTTCGTGCCAACAGGAAATATCTAGGGTCATCAAATATTGGTGAAACTTCCCGCGTATAGTACGGGTGGGGGCATTTTTCCACAATTCACTTTGATACCCGCCTAACTTCTCAAATAATTTTCCCCATCCCGGCAGTTCGCGGCGCGTGTATGGCAAAATCATATAAATTAGTTGAGTGGCTTTCATCTTGATATTTGTCCCTTTGAGTATCTACAAGTTTATCACTAAATTATATTTTATTCAGTTCCGTAAATTATTTTTTGGTCTAAAAAAACTGGTTCTAGAGGTTGTCACCCCGTTAGCAACATCATACCTCAAACGGGTACGCTGTTTCAAAACTTAGAGGCAGCGGCCGCACAAGCGTCCTAGATAGTGTTTTTAGCTACATTCTGCAAAGCCGTCGCAGTCAACAATGGTAAGTAAAACTACAGCGGACAGCTCCGAAATCGGCTGGGAAATAAATTTTTATGAAACCTCGAATCATTGTTTGCGGGTTGGGTCAAACGGGACACAAGATTTTTTGTTTGTTGAGACAGCAAGGAGCTATTGCGGTTGGTATTAGCGATCGCCCCATTCGCGGCGAAACTTCTGATGTGGTTGTCGGCAATTTGCAAGCAGCTTCTACTTTGTTGGCGGCTGGCATTCAAAAAGCCCACACTTTAGTAATTGCAGGAGACGACGATGCTGTCAATTTGGCAATTCTGATGCAGGCGAGGATTCTCAATCCTCAGATTCGCATCATTAACAGATTGTTCAATACTAGCTTGGGCGACAGAATTGACCACACTTTGCCCGATCACGCCTCCATGAGCGTTTCAGCATTGGCTGCTCCGGTTTTTGCCTTTGCGGCTCTCGGAAGTCGGGCGATCGGGCAGTTGCGTTTGTACGATCGCACTTGGCCGATTCACGAAGAATATATCGATGAAAATCATCCTTGGAAAGATCGAAAGCTCAGCGATTTGTGGAACGATAGATCGCGAATGTTGATTTATTATCTGCCGGCTGCTAACAAAACAGATTTAGTATCGGCGGTGCTTGCCGATCGGCAATGCCAGCAGGGCGATCGGCTGATTGTTGCCACTCAGCCGACTGTCCGCAGCCCCCAAAAAACTTTAATTCAAAAACTCCTTAAAACATTAACTAGCCTGCGCCGATTTCAGCAGCACAGCCAAGCAGCAGTAATTGTTATACTGACGCTGCTGTCAATGATTGCCGTTGCTACTGCTACCTATATTTGTGTTGACGATGGTATCTCAATTGTCGATTCTCTCTATTTTTCAGTAGGGATGATTACCGGAGCCGGAGGCTATGAAAAAGTTGCCGAACAAGCTCCCGAAAGCATTAAACTATTTACAGTTGTCATGATGTTAGTTGGAGCCGGCATCATCGGCATCTGCTACGCGCTGCTCAACGATTATGTATTGGGAACTCGCTTTACCGAATATTGGGATGTGGCGCGAGTTCCGCAGCGCAATCATTACATTATTTGCGGACTCGGAGGAATCGGTATCCAAATTGCTAAAGAACTGCACACTAACGGTTACGATATTGTAGCGATCGAGCAAGATCCGAACTGCCGCTTTTTGAACACGGCTCGCTCAATGAAAATTCCGGTAATTCAGGGAAGTGCCAGTTTGCCCGCCACTCTGGAAGCGGCTAACGTTAAGCAAGCCGCAGCACTTTTGGCAGTAACAAGCAGCGATATGTCTAATGTAGAAATTGCCTTGAGCGCTAAAGGATTGGCACCCAAACTGCCGGTTATTGTCCGCAATCAAGACCCCCATTTTGCTCTGATGGTTCAGCAAGTTTTTGAGTTTGAGGGAGTCTTGAGTCCGACGGAATTAGCTGCTCCTGCTTTCGCAGCGGCGGCGATTGGAGGGCGAATTTTGGGCAACGGGATGACTGCCGAGAGTCTGTGGGTTTGCTTGGCCACATTGATTACCCCAAAACATCCTTTCTGCGGCCACCGCATTCAAGATGCTGCTAAGTCTGCTGATTTTGTGCCTCTTTATGTGGAAACTAAGTGTCAAACCATTCACGGCTGGGATTTGCTGAATTTTTGTCTGAGTGCGGGGGATGTTTTGTATTTAACGATGCCGGCGAATCGGTTGGATCAACTGTGGAGAACGACCTCTGAATTAATTAAAACTTAATGGTTTTAGGCGATAATTTATGTTGCCGATCGCTCAATTGCAACTGCAAATCTGATAAAATGGGGCGAGTATAGTAAATAGGACTTACAGCTAATCCTCAGAAACCCAGTTTATTCCCGGATTTCTCCCGGGTTTCTTAGCACCAGTTCTAGTATAAATAACCAACAGAGTGTCAATTAGTTGCGATTTAGAATGAGAAAATTTTTAGGATTAGTTGTGTTTGGGATGATAATTGCGATCGCCTCTGTAGCTGTCGCCGCTCAACCTTTGTTCGTCGCTTATCCTCCCGCCAATCACCAAACTACAGCAGATCGCATCTTTTTAATCGGCACAGCGCCCCCACCGGGACAAGTATCGGTAAATGGCAACCAAATTTCGCGCACCGCAGCCGGACATTTCGCCCCGACTTTTCCGCTGCAACTCGGCGAAAATCTCTTTACATTGCGTTACGAAAATCAGCAAGTCAAAATTAAGGTGACGCGCGAGTCGAATCAGCCGGAAGCCCCTGTAGGATTGGCTTTTGCTAAAGATTCCCTGACGCCGAAAGTCGATGTGGCGAGTTTGCCGGGAGAATATATTTGCTTTGGGGCGATCGCGCCTGCGAATGCTCGAGTTTCGGTAAAATTGGCTGGCGTTACTATTCCGTTAAAAGCGCGATCGCAAGTCGAACTACCCGACAACAAATCTGTATTGTTAGGTGAAAATTCCCCGATTAAAAAAGGTGGCAGCGAACAGTATCAAGGCTGCGCTAAAACCCCTGAAAACTCCCTCTCATCTAAGGGAGAAAAAGTTGATTTAGGCGTGCCAGCATTTGAACTCACAATGAACGATCGAACTATCAGCCAGCAGGGTACTGGCAAAATTTCTATTCTTTCTCCTGCCGAGTTAGAAATAGCAGAAGTAACAGTAGAGCCGGGTGTAGCCAGAACCGGGGCGAGTACAGATTTTTCTCGGATGACACCGCTGCCGAAGGGAACGCGAGCAACAGTTATCGGGCGCGAGGGAGAATGGATTCGGCTCGATTACGGTGCTTGGATTAAAGCATCGGAAGTGCGAATTGTCAAGGATTCAGTGCCTGCGCGATCGATTATTCGCAGCGCCAGTTCGCGTCAAGTTTCCGGCTGGACAGAAATCTTATTTCCCTTAGAAATACCCGTCCCAGTCACCGTACAAGAAGGAGAACGCACCTTCACTTTAACCCTGTACAATACCACCGCTCAAACTGACATTATTCGCGTCTCTGATGACCCGGTAATTTCGCGTTTGGAATGGCAACAAATCTCGCCGCTGCAAGTACAATACACTTTTAATCTCAAATCTGCCCAACAGTGGGGCTACAAATTGAGATACGACGGCACAACTTTAGTGCTGTCTTTAAAACACCAGCCGGCGAATACAAGCATGATGCCGATTTCGCAAGCAAAACCCTTATCGGGAATTAAGATTCTCATCGATCCGGGACACGGCGGGCCGGAGGATGGAGGTGCTGTGAGTCCAGTGGGAATTAGGGAAAAAACAGTAGCTTTAACTGTGTCGAAATTGGTGCGAGAAGAATTGGTAAATCGGGGCGCGAATGTGCTAATGACGCGGGTAGAAGATGTCGATTTGGATTTGCCCCCACGGGTGGAAATGATTCAAAAAGAAGAACCTGCGATCGCAATTTCAATTCACTACAATGCTTTGCCGGATAACGGCGATGCCATTAAGACTAAAGGCGTCGGCGCTTTCTGGTTTCACCCGCAAGCGCACAGTTTGGCAATCTTTTTGCACAATTATTTAGTTGCCAAGTTGAACCGTCCGAGCTATGGTGTATTCTGGAACAACTTAGCCATGACTCGTCCTGCCGTGGCTCCATCTGTTTTAATGGAATTGGGATTTCTGATCAATCCCGAAGAGTTTGAATGGATTGTGAATCCGACAGAACAAAAGAAATTAGCTGAGGCGATCGCCCAAGGCGTTACCGAATGGTTTGCCTCTGTCAAATAACAATTAGTAGTAAGGATTAAAGTCCTTATCCAAAAAATCATAGTCAGGACTTTAGTTCTGACAATCCAAGGAAATGAAATAATGCTACTTTTTACTCAATCAAAAGCCTTTTTTATTGCAGCAGTCGTTGCAACTTTTAGCTTCTCACTTTACAGTTTTCCTGTTTTCGGCAAGCAGCAAAGTCTTTCTCCCGCAAAAGCAGAAGCTTTAAAAAAGCAAACTCAATGCTCGTTTATTACAGGTGAAGGTGGCGCTGTTAATATTCGCAAAGGCCCCGGCAATAAGTACCCGGTTGTTGCTAAACTCAAAAGAGGAGACGGAGTTAGGGCCCTCAGCAGACAAGGTAATTGGGTGAAAATTGCGGCCAGATTTTCGGGTAATCCTCCTAATGAAACTTTGACAATCCTGGACGGTTGGGTGAACAATCAATTTATTAATGGCTGTTCCGAAGACCAATTTGACAGGTGGCGGAAATAGATACAGTCCTGGGCGCAACTGGCGCTATAGAACGGGTTACGGTGATGGGTAAGGGCGATCGCAGCGATCGCCATGTGTCAGTTGCGTCCAGGACTGGATATCAAAAAGTGTGAAAAATCATTAGCGATCGCTTTCTAGCGATCGCCCTGACGGTGACGATCCTGCGTCGCTAACGCGGAGCGATCGGGCATTCGGATTCGCGATCGATCCATAAAAGCCTTCAGCAAGACTAATTTAATACGTTGTGTAATTAGGCGCCAATAAACTTTACAATGTAACAGAATGTAAACCTGTTATCACCTTTGCGATTACTTTCCTTCGGATCGCGAAAGCTAACGTTTCACTCGCAATAACATAATTAATATATTTTTAAAATTCATCTACTTTAAATCACGGAAAGCTATCTCAAACGCAGTTGCAAGTAAATTCGGGACATTTGTTGCCGGCAAGACATTTTAGTGCTAATCTATTAGCAAAATAAAAAAATTCATGGCAGCGGACGACTTCAAATAATATATAAGTTAACAATTCGGTGGAGCGGGATCGGGAAGTCGATCTGTAGCATCGTTTTTGAAATCAAATGGTGAGATAAATGAAAATAATCAAGCAAACAGCAACTGAACTAATAATTCAGACTCAAAGCATATTTGATTTTTGGCTCCCTAGTTGTTTATTAATGGCATTTGGACTGTTCTGGCTGACTTTTGATTATCATAAAACAACCCTGAGCTGCCAGCGATTGCAGGCAAAACAAGGAAATTGTCAGATTGTGCGATCGAATTTACTGGGTTCAAAAATTCAAAAAATTGAGCTTGCTTCTTTGCAGGGAGCTAAAGTTCAAAGATCCGGCTATAAAACCAGAGTTGTACTTCTGACTTCTGTTGGCAATGTTCCTTTCACTGCTAACTCCACTAATTGGGGAACCCAAGATGCTGTTGCTTCGGACATCAATTTTTTTGTTAAAAATGCCAAACATCGATTGCTGCGCTTAAGTCAAGAAGATCGCTGGTGGGGATGGACAGGAGGCATATTTTTGCTCGCGGCAGTGGCAGCGATCGTCTTGAGAAATAATGAAACCTACAGCTTCGATGGAAATTTAAACACCTTGACGGTTAAACAGCGGGGTTTGTTGGCACGTAAAGTAATTGAATACTCTTTGTGCGAGATTTATGGCGTGGAAGTCGATCGAACCAAAGATAGGCAAAATGACACTTGGTACGAAGTCAGACTGTTAGTTTGTGGAGGATATCGCATATCGCTGCCTAACACTATGAACATCTACCAGCAAGAAAAAATTGCCAAAGCGATTAACAACTATCTGAACTCGCAAAAATAAGACAAAATAGCCGATCGCAAGAAACCAGATTTCTCAAGCTTGCCGACTTATATCATGTCCGGTTGATTACCCCTAATACGGTAGGGGCGGGTTTACGAAAAATATCTGCCAATAATTGACAATCTCAAAAACCCGCCCTTTTAATCGCGGTCACTCCATCGAACACGATATTACTGTAGTTTAGACTAAAAATGAGCTCATCTAAAAGTAGCTGCCTTTGAATATAAGGCAAGCTGTTGCTCAAAAACTC